>PWLK01000075.1 GCA_003560545.1 Candidatus Woesearchaeota archaeon
AAGATATTGGTGAAAGCAGGCGAGTTGCTCTCGATAAAAGTATTAGACCACGTAATCATAGGATACGATAATTACTGGAGCTGGAAGAATGAGAAATAAATAGAAAAATTTATATTATAGTAAAAACTATAGTGTTTACTATGGCAACCACGATTCAAATTTCGAACGAGCTGAAAGAGGAGCTTTCAAGACTGAAGAAAGACGAAACTTATGAAGATGTAATAAGGAAACTTCTAAGAAGAAACAAGAAAATGATTGTTGCAGAACAAATGGAAGAGTACGGAAAGGAACACGGCGAAGAATCATTAAAAGAACTTAAAGAATGGGAAAAGACAGAACTAGAATGGTAAAACGCGGAGACCTAGTCTGGGTTAATTTAGAGCCTGTTATTGGAAGTGAGCAGGGAAAGAAAAGGCCGGCAATAATCATACAACACGATGCTCTAAACAAAACAAGCAAGACCACAATAATAGTCCCAATAAGCTCAACTGTTTACAAAAAAAGGTATCCTATGCACGTCCAGATAGAAGGATGCGGCTTAAAAAGTAAGGGAACTATTAAAACAGAGCACATAAGAGCAATAGACAAAAAAAGGATAACTGGAAAAATTGGTGAAGCGCCAAGACAAATAATGAAAGAAATAGGACTCGCCCTGCAAATGACATGTGATTACTACTAGAACCAAAGACTTTTTCGTAAAAAATAAAAATGGGTGAGGAATACGGAAGGGTAGAACAAGTTTTTGTAGAGAAATCAAAGTGGACGGAAACCCCGAAGAACAATACAAAGAATACAAGGAAGACATAACCAAGCTGTGCTGGGAGAACGACTTAACCACTGGTATAGAGGCAAGAGTCGGAGAAGACAACTACCCTTCAGACATCGTGATATACGCTAGGAAGGACAACAAATTCTTATACGGATTTCTAAATTTTCCGAGTTCAAAACCAGTAGCCAGGATAACAAGCAACCCTGAACACCTGAAAAACCGCAACGGAGACATGATAGGACTCGCATACGACGGATTAAGCATAGAAATACTGAACAAAGAATACGAAGGAACAATAAGAAACATAGAAAATACACTGCTGGAAAAATATAGTGGTAACGGCCAAAACAAGGAAAGTTATAATTCTAATAACAACGGCTCAGGGAAAACAAGTAAAAACATATAAAAAGAACAAGAAAAAAGAATTGTTATTATGAGCCTCCAGGAATGGAACGACATATCAAGCAAGTACTACGATGAAGTGTTAAGCCCGCTAAAGAATTCTAAGGAAAACCTCCTGGTAAAAGACCTCGAAGAACTAAGCTCAAAGAAAAAAAAGGTGTTGGAATTGGGCTGCGGCGTAGGAGAACTAATACCAGTCCTCTCAGATAATTACGGCGAAGTCCTGGCAACTGATTTCTCGCCCGGGATGATAGAGAAAGCCAAAGAAAAAATTGTTGGACTGGAAAATGTCAGGTGCGAAGCCCTCGACATGCTAAAAGCAAGCACCTTAAAAGAAAATTATGACGTGGTTGTAAGTGTGAACTCTGTCTTGTTCACAGACCTTGAAGATGTGGATAAAGCATTAATGGAAATAGGAAGCGTGACGAAGAAAAACGGTTACTTACTGATAATCGTGCCTGCAATCGAAGCAATGATATACGAAAGCATGCTCCACGCAAAGAAACATATAAGCAAAGGAACAGAGCAAAAAGAAGCCATAAAGAATTCTTCTGGACTAATAGAAACCACGAAAAAAGAATTATTGCAGGGAATAATAAGCTTTGACGGGGCAAAGCAAAAAGCGTATTACGGCTTTGAAATAAAGCACAGGCTTAGAAAAGCCGGGTTCGAAATAGAAAAACTTGAAAAAGTAAGATATAACTGGAAGGACTGGAACGAAGCAGGCCAGGAATACCACCCAGGAGAAGAAGAGCCATGGGACTGGTACGTGAAATGCAGAAAAAAATAACCTGAGTTCAGCCGGTACGCCCATAATCAAAGGCAGACCTCGCCACGCGCTTCTCCAAAGAATTCATCTTATAATCACCCAGATAATCCAAGGAAATCCACTCATAACCCTGGTGCTCCCTAGAATCAATGTTAACAGCAGTCTTAATACCATTACCCCTGGAATAAGGCTTAACGCGAAAAAAGAACTCTCTGACCGTAGCGCCATCCTTAGCGCTCAAATCGCGATGCCTTAAAAACTCGTCAACCCTAACCATTAATCCGGTTTCCTCGTCAGCCTCCCTGACCGCAGCTTCTTCCAAGGTCTCGCCGTTCCTGACACGCCCACCAGGCATTTCAAACTCCGAATTAGGCTTCTGCAAGGCCAGGAAATCAACAGAAGACCTGGAATTATAAGGAATTAACAACCTGACAGAGTACCTTCTAATGCCCTTGCTTAGGGCTTCAGCCTTCAACCTGTCGTAGTGTTCATCTCCCAAGAATATCCACCTCTCCTGGCAAGGGGGTAATCAAAAAAAGCTTAAAAGGATTATGAACAAAAAATCACAGCTTCCTGTTAACCGCCTTTATAAAACCTTTAAAAGATTCTCCTTTTGACTCCTCTAAAAACCTGTTATCCTTACGATAGCAATCAATGCCTTTCCACGCACCCTTAACCCAATCCTCCGCCATAACTTTCAACAAAGACTTGCCACTACCTTGTCCAGGCCTGAAATTGGCAAAAACCTCGTAAGTATAACCGTCATGCGCGTTAAGGGAAGCAAGCATCTTTTTACCAGGCATATTCAGAACCCTGACATCCCCAAAACCATATCCTGAATCAGTATTTGAAACATAGTACTTCCCCGACCTGCCAAGGAAGCCTTTCCTTTCAAAACCCTTGAAGTTCTCAGCGAACAAATTATTAAAATGAAGAATGGTGCTGTCAAAAGAAATCCCGGCGTGCCTCAAAGCCTTTCTCTGCACGTTGTATTCACGGCTGAAAATATAGCTCGTCCTCGACATCTCAAAGTCAGAGAGCTCTTCTTCTTTTTCTTCATAGAATTTCTCTTTAACTCTATTTAAGGTATCTTCGTTCATAGAACTGTAAACTTCGTGTAACTCATACTTCTTCCCAAAAACGAGTCCTGCGTTCTCCATGAAATTCTTAACCTTGTCAGCCGCGACATGGATGGATGCGGATAATTGTGATAATCCAATATCTTTTGCTAAAGGATTCTTTTCTGATTCAACTTTCTTTGATAAAAAAGAAGTGACAGGGTTCGCATCGATTATTTCCCTGAAAGAATCAAGCATAACGCTTGGGTAATAAAGATTTGCTTTGTATTCTCCTATTACCTGTCTTTTGCCATTAACCTGTAATCCGAGCAATTCCTCTGGGGAAAGCCTGTCTTTGAGCCT
This sequence comes from Candidatus Woesearchaeota archaeon, assembly GCA_003560545.1. Classification (GTDB taxonomy): domain Archaea; phylum Nanobdellota; class Nanobdellia; order Woesearchaeales; family 21-14-0-10-32-9; genus PWWA01. The sequence goes on from PWLK01000075.1 coordinate 3,362, forward strand.
GTCAGATAATACTTTGAAACTCCGGTCATGCCTGAACGCGTAAGTGTTCATCTTCATAAAATAACTTCTGTTAACTGATTCATAGAAATTCTTAACAGGATTAGAAGAAAAAACAGATTTAAGAGGCTTGCTAGTGGCAATGCTTTCTATTATTGCGTAAGGAAGCAAGTCCTTAAAGACTTTCCACGAATTATGCCCGTCATCAGCAGTGTAATCAAGGACGTCGTATAAGTCTTCTATTTTGCCAGAAGTTGCCTTTCTCTCGAGGTCTTCGTGACCCATCTTGCCAAACCCGCCGAATGTGTCAAGCTTATGGTCTAAGAGCAAGCCAGATCTCGGCCTGATAAAATTTAAAGTATCCAGCAAAGAATTCTGCTTTGCTTCCCAAAGGTTCTTCAAATTATACTTTTTCTTGACTTGTTTTATCCGTTCATGTGTTGCCTCATTGATTTCTCCGTTTTCCAGCAATTCATTTTCATCATTATACATTTTCAGGACTTCGTGGTCGAATCCTTTCACGTTGTGTCCTGCTATGTATTCGTATTCTGAAGCGTCACGGGAAAGCATAGCTCTAAGCTCTATTTCGTCCTCAACGATTACGAGGTCAGCGCCTTTCCACTTCTTTTTTTCCATGTCTTCTATGTTAAATTTTTCTTCCAAATATTTTTTTGTAACGTATAATTTGTGTTCTGACAAGGATTTTAGTACTGCCGCGTTTATTTGTTCCTGGTTTGGGTCGTTTTTTCTGTAATGGATTTTTTCTATGTCCACTGCGCACGTGTTGTTAAGGTAGCATTGCTCGGCCGTGGAAACGATGTTTTCAATTCCTTCTTTGTAAGGATGTATTTCTGTGTTGGCTTGCTCTTCCAGGCTCTTATCAGGATTAAAAGCGAGGTGTGCAGGGAAAAAATTCCTTAACTGCTGTTTCAAGTTGTTAAGACCTAAAGGGTCAGGGTTGTTTTTTATTGTGTCAATCCTGTCAGGTCCTTCTTTTTGTTTCAACCCGTATTCTTTGAGTGTTCCTTTGTATTTCTCGTTTGCGAGTGCTTGTACGAAGAACTCTTTTTTTCTTTCCTTGGTTATTCTTTCCCCTATCCTTAATTGGTCCGTGTTTTCTTTTATCCCCGGAATTTTTTTGAGTTTTTCATATAATTCTCTTGCTTGTTCTTCGTCGCTGAATTCTTCTGATTTAAGTTTTTGTATCCTGAAATACTTTCCGTGCCCGGTCTTGCTTAATTTTGTAAGCTGCTCCTTTGTAATGTTTAATTGTATGAACCTTCGCTTTTCGTTCAGGGTAATGTCTTCTCCTGGCACTATGCCTGATAGTTCTTTTGTGAAATAATCGTAGTTGTTTTTTAGTCTTTCTTCGAGTTGAGGATCGTCTTTTCTTATGGCGGTGGTTCTCGCCATGTGCTGTTTTTCTATTTTTGTTATGAATAACGGCTTTGTTTTTTCTTCATCAAGGTAGAATTCTAGTTGTTTTCTTTCATGCCTTGGCCCGATGTGTTGTATGACGAAGGAATCCGTGGGAACATAGATTCTTATGTCTTCGGGGAGTTCTTCCACGGATGTTTTTTTTCCGTAGGGCTTTGCTTCGAATTTCATCCCAGGGAATTCTTTTCTGAGTTCTTCCAGGAGTGTCTGGGGGGTGTAGTTATGCTTGTCAGGGATTACTTCCCTGGACGGGGTTATATGAGTTTTTTTGCCTGGAAATTCGTGTATTTTGTAGTCTTCATCGTAGGCTCTTATGATTACGTCTTCCTGGCTTTCAATTGATTTTTTCCTGCTAGGGATTACTTCTAATATGCGGAGCATGAGGCGTGGTAGGAAACCACTATTAAAAAATCTATTGTTTTTTAACCATTTCTTAGTAGTTAATAATTCTCTTCCATGGCTTTGTAGAAATCCTTCCAATCAGGAATACTCCTAATGCTAAGCTCAGGCAAACTACTCCCCGCAGTATAAACAATCACATTACCATTACCAAACATCTTGTTAAGCAACCCCCTCGAAGAGCTAATATGATCGAACCTGTTGTAAAGAACAGTCAACTTCTTCCTGAAAAACACACCTGAAAGCCTTTCAACCCTCGCAGGCTTAACATGATAAGAAATCCTGTTAACAACAATAATAGTCGCAGCAAGCGTGAAAGGCAAAACCAATAATAACGGGAAAAAAACCACTGAAACAAGAACAACAGGAAACACATAATTCTTCTTAGAAGGCCTTGAAAGCCTCAAAGTATCAGAAAAAGGATTCTTCACACCGGAAAGATCTTCTTTCAAACCAAGCAAAGGATGGCTTAACAACAACCCATCAGTAAACTCATGAATCCTGTCAACACTTTCAAGGTAATTAACAGTAAACCCCACTGAAGAAGTAGACTGGCGACCCTGCTGGTCCTGGACAACGATCTCACCCGCAACATTAAAGTTCGCAGAGCCAAAACGAGAAAAAGGATACCTCACAGAAACCAAATCCTTAACATTCTGATACAAAGAATAAGTACTCCTCGTAAACAAAATACCCCTAGTGTAAAAAACATAGTTCTCAAAAAACCTAAGCTTCACAGTCCTGTAAAACAAGAACCTCTGAATAAAAACACCTATATAAACAAAAACAACTAATAAAGGCAAGAAAAACAAAACAGGAAAAAACAAGCCAGCAACAACAGATGCTAAAACCAGGAATAAAGACAAAACAGACAAGAAAAAATTAGCCTTAAGCATCTCCACAAAAGAAAACCCAGACCTATGCTCAGCCAAAACCTTCTCCTTATCCACGCCAAGATTTCCAAGAATATTCTCAACCAACCCTTTCTTCTTAATCACATTAGAAAACTTAATGCTCGTACTAGAGCCAATAGAATTAAACTCAAAGGAAACCGTACCAAAAAACCTGTCAATAAAACTCTCCTTAACAGTCACCGCGGTAACCTTCTCGTTAGTAAACTCTTTGTTCTTAGCAGTCAAAAAACTAAAATCCTCCTCGACACTACTCTGGTTAACCCTGTATTTAGTAAAAGTAACCTGGATAAACAAAGGAATAGCAGCCAAAAGAAAAATAATTATAGCCCCGATAAAAACAAAAGGAATCGCAAAAAAAGCTGCTCCGGCAAAAATCCCTATAGCCAAGAAAAGAATTGTGAATAAAACCGTTCCCAAAGCTATGAGGAAAACAACAGGAAGAATAGTTCTCTTCATATCCATTTTCAAAGAAAAAAGATGTTTCTTCGAAACCTGTTTTTTAGCCTTAGAAGCCTTTACATCTTTCTTAGCAGGAGCATCCCTGACAAGAAGCGAAGGTGTCTTCCTAATCAAATCATCAAGGTTTTTCTTGAACATCTTCCCATTCCGCATATTAGAAAAAACGATGTTGTTCTTAGAACCCTGGCTGCTAATAACCACGTCATACAAATCAAAAACCTTATCCACAAAAGTCTGTGTTATCTCAGAATCAGAAAGATTTTCTATTGGAATAAAAGAATAGTTCTCCGTGAAAAAACCATCCTCGTAATCAATAACATCCTCATACAAATAATAAACCCTCCTCTTCAAATCCATGAACTTAAACGAAAACCTTGCAATAGCAGACAACAAGAACAAACCCACCAATACAACTACAATAGCAATATACCCAGGGTTGTCAGTGAGAACCGGTGCTAAGAACACAGCAATCAAAACAAACAAGCCAGCTGCCACACTAAAAAAATCCTTGAAAACCTCGAAGAACACAGCAAGAGAACTCGGTTTTTCCTTCTGAACAAGCTTTTTCTTAGACAGCACAAAACCATTATCCTCCATGACCCTGCTTACCTTCCTGTAAACATCAGAAGGATTATCCAATGCAGACATGAAAATCTCTGTCTCCCCGCTACCAGCCGCCCTGACCATCAGGTTCCCCGTACCGAAGAGCTTTCTCTCTATGAAAGGCAGGTTAAGCCATACCTGGGTGATATTCTTAATTACGAGTTCTGTTTCGTGATCGGAAAAAATCGTTCCTTTCTTCAAAATAATCTTGTTATTAAGAAGAACGTATTCTTCTTTCCTGTACCTCACAAAAACATTGATGAAAGAGATAATGTTTACTAAGACAAATAAAGCCAGAGCCCACAAGACTATAAACGAAACACCTACATCTATGTTTCTTCCCAGGAAAAAGTAGAAAAGAATTCCCAGCACAGCTATTCCTATAAGGGAAGACAAAAAGAACAAAACCAGGTTTTTTATTATGAATGCTCGTTTATTAGGCTTTAATCTAAACAAAGGCTTCATGAAAGCTAAAAAGATGGAAATATTTAAAAATCATTTGATTTAATTTTTACTTAGGCAAAAAAGAGGTGTTAGTAGGGAATGCTGGAATATTTTGTGATAACAGTTGCAGCAGTAATAGTTGTTATAAACCCTATTACCACAGCGTTTATATTCGTCTCCCTGCTTCCCAATGCTTCTTACAGGAAGACAAGAATTATAGCCAGGAGAGCTGCCCTGACAGGAACAACGGTGCTATTCAGCTTCGCGCTCCTGGGAAGCGTTATATTTCAGTTGTTCGGGATAAGCCTTGCTGCTTTCAAGATCGCCGGAGGACTAATACTCTTCGGCATAGCCATGCAAATGATAAAAGAACACAAAGGAGAGCACGACGAAGAAAAGACTATCGAGGAAAAGGAGGAATTCGCCGACAACGTCTCAGTGGTACCGTTAGCAATCCCCTTTATCAGCGGCCCGGGAGCAATAGCCACCGTTATGATTCTTACAACGCAGGCTCCGAGCACAACCCATTCCGCGGTTATATTCTTAGCCGTGGGAATAACCACTATGCTTTGCTACTACGCCATGGTTTACTCAGAGAACATCGTGCAATACCTTGGAGGCACGGGTAAGAGGATTGTTACAAAGATATTCGGCTTGATCCTCGCAGTTATAAGCGTGCAATTCGTCATTAACGGAGTCCTGGATGTGCTTCCCGAAGCACTTCAGATAATAAACTCTATCTAAACCCATATCTTAGAGAAATTCTTAAGGATGTGTATCTTATCCTCTTCATACCCCATTTCCAAGGCAAGTTCTTTCTGAGCGTTAAGCATTGCGAGGTCTCCATGCGTAGGAATAACATTCTCAGGGTTTATCAGGCGTATGAACTCCCTGTGGTCCTCCCTGCAAGCATGCCCTGAAACATGGATGTCGGTGAATATCCTGGATTTCTTGTTCTTTAGCTCAGATTCTAAATTGGAGCGGTTAACAAAGTTTTCCTCGTTAGGAATAACCTTACAGGAAAAGACTACCAGGTCTTCCGGGTTGAAAGGAAAAAACTTACCTTTAGCAATCCTTGAAAGCACAGCTTTCGGCTCACCCTGGTGGCCTGTTACAACGAACAGCTTATCAGTGGTCTTCCTGGTCTTCTTGAAATACTGCTCTAGCTTAGAGCCATAACGCACCATCTCAGCTTCTTTTTCAAAGTCACCGAGGCCTGCTGCTTTCGCCGCGTCAACATACTTTGCAAGGCTTCTCCCAATAAAAACAGGTGTTCTCTTCAGGGTTTTCGATATTTCTATTATGGATTTCAGCCTCGCGATGTGGCTTGAAAAAGTTGTTACGAGTATGGTCTTATCATCAGAGCTTGTTCCTAACAAAACATCCCTGAGCATCTCCCTTGCTATGCTCTCACTAGGAGTCTTCCTGGGATCTAAAGCGTACAGGGAATCAAGTATTAATGCCTTTACGTTCTTCAGTTTCTTCATCGCTTCATAATTAGGTTTTGGGCCAAGCAAAGGCGCGTTGTCCAGTTTGAAATCATTCGCGTAAACCACGCATCCATCCGGAGTATGCACGACTACGAGGACGGTGTGAGGCGTGCTATGCGTTATGTGTATGAATTCCACTTCTAAATTCTTAGAAACCCTGAATTTTGAGTTCTCAGGGTGCGAGACGAGTTCTGAGCTAATCTTTTTTTTCTTGTCATCAACAAGCTTTCTTAGCACTTCTATGGTGAATTTCGTGCCGTGGATAGGGGCTTTTATCTTGTTTGCGAAGAAAGGCACTGCTCCTACGTGGTCTAAGTGGGCGTGGCTTATGCACACTGCTTTCACTGTTTTTAATTCGTCTGATACAGCTGTTAAGTCTGGGACTGCGTCCTCTCTTATTAGCGTGCTTTGAGGTATTTCGAAGGGTACGTCTTCATCTTCTGTTAAACGGATGTAGTTTTCCATGTGAAGCCCGAGGTCAACCATTACGGATTCGTCCTTCCACTTCACAAGGGTGCAATTCCTTCCTATCTCGCTGTAGCCCCCTACAGGTATTATTTCTATCATAATCTCAGAACTTAAGGGTTAGTATTTAAAGTTTTGGCTTACCACGCCCGGAGCTCTTTCTCTACTTTTGAAGACCAGTTTTTTATTATTTCACTTATTATTTTTCTTATATGATCTTTTTCCCTGGCTTTGTAAATATATGTGTAGCCTCCCCCGCCAAGGTTTTCCTGGCGCCTTTCAACAACATCTTTTTCGTGCAGTGTTTTCATGCATCTCTGCATCGTTGAAAGGCTAAGGCTTGTTTTCTTTGAAAGTTGTGATGTGTTCATCCAGTCTTCATTGTTTTTAAGCATGAAGCTGAACAACCTGTATTCTGCCTTGGTCAGTCCTAAGCTGCACTTGATTATTTCGTCAAGGTCAAATGTTTTACATGCGAAGTCTATCATTTTCACGCGTTTTGCATTGCTTCCTCGATTTTTTTCCTTAGCTCTTCTTTCTGGGCGAAACCCACTATCCTCCCGATTTCTTTCTTGTCACGAACTATTGACAGGGTAGGTATGCCTCTTATCTGGAACTGGCCTGCGATATCAGGATATTGCTCTGTGTCCAGCTTTGCGAATTTAACTTCTTTCATTTCCTCGCTTAGCTCTTTAAAGACCGGAGCCATCATCCTGCACGGGCCGCACCATTCAGCCCAGAAGTCTATTACTACAGGCTTATCTGATTGTATTACTTCTTTCTCAAAGTTTTCGTGGTTTAAGTTAACTACCATAATTATCACCTCAAAAATAGCAGTACTGCAGAAAAACAGAAGTATTATTTAAATGCTTCTGGGAACTGCAAAAAAAACAAAGAAAAACAAAGCACCGAAAAAAAAAACATGCGGGGGAAGGGATTCGAACCCTCGAACCCACTAAGGGACTAGATTCCTCAAACCCAGCCTTTGAAGGCTGTCTGGTCTTAGTGGAAACCTGCTCTCCTGATTTTTTCATCACAACCAGAGTTGGTTGCTCATCACTCAAGTCGCCCGAAGAACCATAGGGGCTTGAACGAATGTGAAACCCCTCTTGCGTCCAACGAGCGAAACCGTTGCTTGAGTCTAGCGCATTTGACCAGGCTTTGCTACCCCCGCAATTAGGGTGTTAGAAAGAGTTGTTTGTTTTTAAAGTTTATTGGTTTAGCTCGGCGAGTTTTTTCTCTATTTTTTGTAGTGTGTATTCCAGGCGGTCTACGTCTGTGAGGGATTGTGTTTCCGGCATTTTGGGTGTTTCAGGGGTTTTTTGGGGTGCGGGTTGTCTTTCTCTGCGCATTCTCATTATTTTTTGTTCTAGTTTTCTTTCGTCGAGGGCGGGCTTTCTTTGTATTTCCAGTCTTTTTCTTTCTGCTTCTTCTTTTAGGGCTTCTTTTTTGAGTTCTTTGTGTGGGAATAGGTCTTCGAGGTGGGTACAGATGTCTGATATGTGTGATAGTTCTCTTTTTACTTCGTGTATCATTTTTTGTTTTTCTTTTCTTATTTCTTTTAGTTTCCTGTGTTTTGCGATGCAGCCTATTGTTTCTTTGGCTGCTTCAAGTATGCTTATTCTTAGTTCTTTGGGTTTTCCTATTTTTGCGAAGTATGTCATTGTTGTTTTCACTGGTCTGAGTTAAGGTTTTCTTCTATTTCTCCTAGTCTTTGGATCATATAATTTGTTCTTTCGTTTAGTTCTTTGATTCCTTGTTCTTCTTTTGATTTTAGTTCGTGTATTTTGTGTATCTTTGTTTTTGTGTCTCCTATTTTTTTCTTTAGGGAGTTTAGCACTTCCGATATTTTTTCGTATTCTTCGAGTTTTATGTATATTGGTTTGTAGTTCATTTTGCGTCCTCCTTTTCAAAGAGCTGTGTGTCTATTGCCATTAGCTCTCTCTGGATATCTTTATAGTCGTTTTCTACTGATTTGTTGATTTCGCTTTCTTCTTTTGAGGTGTTAAAAAGTTTTTCTGTGAATTGTAGGAGTTCTTTTGATGTTGTCATGAGGCGTTCTTCTGATAATAGTAGTCTGCCATACCTCTTTTTTTCGATGAAGACTTCTGGTTTTTCTGAGGTTTCATCTGAGAAAACTTCTTTTTTCAGGGAGTCTATGTCTTGTGGCTGTTTTTGTTCAGGGGGCTGAGATGGAGGGTTTACGCTGAACTTAGGAAGTTCCTCTGGTTCGGGTTCTGGTTCTGATGAATGTTTTTCCGGGAAGGGTTTGTCAGGTTCTATGTCCAGGTCTTCATCTGAGAAGTCTGGTACTTCAAATGATGTTTCGTCTTCCTGGGCCGGAGGAGTTGTTTCTTTGTTTTGAGCAGGCGGCGCTTCAGGAGTGTTTTCCTGGTTTTGCCCAGGTGTTTCCTGGAACGGTTCTTCTAATGGCTTTGAGTCCTGGCCTGATGGGTCACTGGGCATTTCAGGTAGTTCAGGCATGTCCTGGGCTGCCGGAGGAGTTGTTTCCCCTGTTTTTTGTTCAGAGGGATTCTTGTTGGATTCATCCTTAGAAGTGCTTTCTTGTTCACTTTCCTTTTTCTTTGAAGAACCGAATAATCCCATGGACACCCTCTTTTTTAAATTCTTAGTCGAAAAATATTTTTTTGTTTATTAAAAGTTTTCTTATCATTGTATAATGAAAACTATAATTTGTATTTGCTTCCTACGACTGGCGCGTAAGCATCTCCTTCAATTTCTTTGTCAGCCCACTCTTTTAACGCGTTGACTGCTTCGAAGTCGCCGTGCTGGAAAAAAACGTGTTTCGGGTTCAATTCTTTAACCAGTCTTTGTATGCCTGCCTTGTCCGCGTGGCCTGAAAAATCGTATTTTTCCACTTCACACTTAACCTTGGTCTTCCAGCCATCCATGTATATAAAGCCGTCATCCAATAAGTTGCGGCCGTTAGTCCTCTTGCACTGAAATCCCATAAGCATAACTTTGTTGTTAGAGTCATGCCATAAATCTCTCAGGTATGAAAGCACAGGCCCACCCTGGAGCATCCCGGAAGTGGTTATGAATATGCCTTGGTTTTTCAAAGCGTCTTTCCTGCGTTTCTCGCTTCCAATCCACTCAACTCTTTCAAAAAACATTTTTTTCAAAGCGTCATGGCCTGAAAGGTATTTGTTCTTTGTCTTTGCAATCTTCCTGGTAAGCCTCTTACACATGCCGTCAAAGTAAATGTTTACAGGGAAATCATGCTTGGAAAGCATGATAAGTGTTTCCTGGGCTCTTCCAAGTGCGAAGACAGGTATCAGGACGGAGCCGCCTTCACCAAGCGTTTTGTAGATTGATGCAATAAACTTTTTTTCAAGCTCTTCCCTGTCAGGAAGCTCCCTGTGCCCGTACGTGGATTCTGTTATGAGTATGTCTACAGGTTTCTCTTTTAGCTTCTTCCCTGTTTCGAATGGAACCATGAGGTTTGTCTTCCGGTTGTTAAAGTCAGCCGTATACAACAACCTTTTTCCTTCAATTTCAAGTAGTATCATAGCGCTTCCAGGGATGTGGCCTGAGTTAAGGAACATGAAGCGCACATCTTCATGCTTATACCATTTGTCGAAGTTGACAAAAGAAGTGTCTTTTTGAACGTTTCTTATGTCTGTGTTATTGTACGCAGGGTGTAAGTGTTTTACGCGTGCAATCTTGTAAGAATCCTTTAACAATATCTTTGATATGGAGAACGTGTGCCTGGTGCAGAATATCGGGCCTTTTAATTCCTTGTTCTCAAACAAAGGAAGGCCTCCTGAATGATCTAAATGAGCGTGGCTCAGGAATACCCCGTCTACCTTGTCAATGTCCAATACGTTCTTCGGAAAACCGAGGCCGTCCTCTAAGAATTTTACTCCTACATCGAGAAGGTAGCGCTTGCCCTTATCTGTTCTTATCTGAATACAACTCCTGCCTACTTCTGAAGCCGCGCCGTGAAACTCTATTTCCATTACAAAGAAAAAAACCCTGCAAGTGTTTATTTAAATATTTGTTTTTTGAAAGCTTCTTTTTTCTGCTTTGTAAGCGTTTCCTTTAATACGAGGTCTGAGAATCCTTTGTTCCTAAAGCTTTTTTTCTGTGTTTCCAACAGGAAGCTTTCAAAATCTTTCTTTGTTATTCTTATTTTTTCACCTGAATCGTGCTTCGGAGAAACGATTTTTTCGCAATCATATGCTATAAAATAATGTGTTTCCCAGTCAATCTTCCCACCTATGTTTGTCTTCTTCCAGTACAATAATTTTTTTGGCCTGAAGCCTGTTTCTTCAAGCAACTCCCGTTTTGCTGCCTGCCTCGGCGTTTCATCCCTGGCAATCATTCCGCCAGGCAAAGAGATGAACGTCTTCGTGTCAGGCTGGCGTTCTCTTAACAATAATATTTTCTTGTCTTTTGTTACAGGTATGACTTGCACGGAAGGTACGCGCTTCACTGCTTCAAAGGTTTGCGTGGAGCCGTCAAACATTTTTTGTTTCCACTGGTATACATCGAAAAGAATTCCTTTAAAGACCTGCTTAGCGTTTCCCGGTATCAACGTTAATCATTCAAGTTCTAGTTTTTCTCGTAGTTTCTCGAAGTCAGGCTTTACGCCCTTTTTCATGTCAGCCCAGAGGCTTAACCCGTCACCTTCATACCTTGGTACTAGGTGCATGTGGAAGTGCATTACGTCCTGGTTGGCTTCTCTGCCTGAGGACTGTATTATGTTGAATGCTGTATAGCCTTCTTTTTTCTTGTAGTGAGCAGCCAGTTTTTTTGCGAGGCTTGTTATTCTCAGAAGCAAGTCTTCCGGGACATCCAAAATGTTCTCGTAGTGCTCCTTAGGGATTATCAGGGTGTGCCCAGGGGTGCTGGGCTGTATGTCAAAGAAAGCCTTTAATTCTTCATCTTCATAGATTGTATGGCTGGGAATTTTTCCTTTTACGATCTTGCAGAATATGCAGTTATCCATTGTAACAAGCAAGGATGTTTGTTATGTATAAAATTTTTTCGGATAAATTATCAAAGAAAGAAAGGTTTTCCGTTCTAGGCATCGTAATTGTTAATAAAAAAAAATTTTGATAGGGTATTGCAATGAAAAAAACTTTTTTGCCAGCCCTGTTCATGGCATTGCTATGCGGGGTTGCAATAGGAGAAGAAATGCCTGTTAAAGATGTAAGCATATCAATAATACTCCCAGGGGAGATTAATGTTTCCGAGGAATACACAAGGATTTTCAGGCTTGTTAACCATAACAGCGTGACAGGGGAAGATGATGGGTTGCTTGTAAACGTAAAATTTAACATAACGCTTAACGGCACATTGGTAGAGATGAGTTCTGTTAACAGGTCTCTTAACTCGTACACGGAAACAGGGATGGGCTCTGTTAATGTGAGCGAACCAGGAAATTATGAGTTATGCGCATCGATAACAAGCCTTAACTACGAAGACACGAACCCTGGGAATGACAAGGCATGCCATTTCTTTCAGGCAGTAGGAATAGGGGAAGAAATGAAGATGCCTGGAAATGAAACAGGAAAAGAAAATAAGACAAGCCCTGTTAATGAAACAGAGGAAGTGTTTAACTTCTGTGAATGCACGACGAAGGTTGTAACGGACAAAGAACTTTATTATAAAGGTGAAAGAATGCTTATTTCTTTCAACACGTGCAACGAAACGTTCAGCGAGTACCCTTACAAGCTCGAGTACTGGGTGGAAGACTTATTCGGAGAAATCATGAAACAAAAGCTTAACACAACTAACCCCTCCCAGAAGCAGTTCACGCCCAGGTTTGAAGGGCACGAAAAAGCATTCAAGGTAAAAGCAAGGTTCCCTGAATGCAACAACACAGCCTCCCCAGCAATAACTGTGTTCAGGGAAGAAGAAAGAGAAGCAAAAAAGCCTTTCCTGGCATTGAGCTTGCCTGAAAAAGCCGTGCCAGGAGAGGTTTTCTTCGTAGGCGTAGAAGGCTTTAAAGGGGATACAAGGAAGACCGTGCTTTCGTTATGGATTGAAAACAACGACGAACGAGTTTCAGAGGTTACAAAAACGTATATTTATGGATCTAATAAGGAGTTCTCTCAAAGCCTACCTTTGCTAATAGCAAGAAAAAACCTTGAGCCAGGCTTGTACAACGTGGTTGCAGAAGGCCTTGACTTTGAAGAGAAAGAGCAGTTATACCTCGAAGTCATGGAAGAGGAAGAAGAAAGCAAGGAGACAGGTATCAATAGTTTTTACACGAGGAAGCAGAACTTTGACGGGTCGCTGAACGTATTCGTCACAACGAGCAACTCTGAAGGCTTGCTCTTAAAAGTGAAGTCCAGCAAAAACGTGTTCGAAAGTTATATGCCGAGGAGTAATTCGTTGTCAGCAAGCATGAACATAAGCAGTCCCACGGAGATACTCGTAGCAGAGCTTTACGACGAGGAAGAGATTATATCAACGGAAACCCTTGCGCTAAGCCTTTCCTACGAAGAGCCCGAGCCAATTGTTGAAGAAGTTGATGAAGAAAAAGAGGAAGCTGAAACATTCGAACAAGCAAAAGCAGAGGTTATTGTAACAAATGATACAGGCATAGAAGAAGCAACTCCGGAAGAAGAAGATGAGCCACGAAGCAGCAATGCAGAGGTTTTCGAAAGCAGGATAAGCGAGTACTGGCTGCTAATAATAGGCAGCGTATTCATAGTGGCCGCGCTATTCGGCAAAGACACGTACAAAGCAATTAAAAATAAAAAGTTTTTTAAGTAGCCGTCCGTTCTCGTAAAGCCATGAAAAACAAGGAAATAAAAGAATACGTGGAAAAAGGATATTTGTACGTGAACGTCATAATAGAAATAGTCGGGAACCCCAAGGAACACATCGAAAAAGCCATGACCACCGTCACGGATGCCATCAAGAAAGAAAAAGGCATTGAATTCGTAAAAGAAGACAGGGGAAGCGCTGAAGACGCAGGGGAAGGCCTATGGGGTGTTTACTCTGAACTAGAACTCTTGCTTAAAGACCTTGACAACCTGTCATGGATAGCATTTAACTTCATGCCCGCAAGCATCGAGCTTAAAGAACCCGCGAAAATAACGCTGAAAGACAAGCAATTCACCGACTTCATGGGAGACATACTATCACAGTTACACCAGATAAACATGAAACAAGTCCAGATGGACTCGGACAAAAAAGGACTTCTGAGAAACATAAATGCATTGATAAGAAACTCCGTGCTCCTCGCACTGGACTCTGAAAAAGTAGAAAAAAAGACTGCTGAAGGCATAGGAGAAAAAATAGGCGTGAAAGGAGAAGAGCTAAAACCTGTCCTGGAAGCAATGGCAAAAGAAGGCAGCATAACCCTGAACGGCGAAGAATACAGCAGGGCATGAAAAAGTTTAAAAACCGGGTTCTTATAACACTTTTCTATGGACAACTGGAAGAAAGTAGAATCACTGCTATTCGCGTCAGGAAAATACTTATCAGAGGAATACATTTCTAATGTAACCGAATTAAAAGGAAAGCAATTAAAGGAAGCCCTGAAAAAACTTGAGGAACACTATGAAGGCGCAGATACAAGCCTTAAAGTCTTCAGGGAAGGAGACCAGTGGAAGCTCAACGTAAAAGAAGAATACAGCGGGATAGTCAACAAGATAATCGCGGAAACAGAACTGCCCAATTACGTCATGGCAACCCTTGCAGTAATAGCGTATAAAAGCCCTGTTTTGCAATCAGAAGTAATAGATATGAGAGGCAGCAACGCTTACGAGCACATAAAGATGCTTGAAGAAAAAGGTTTCATAAAAAAAGAAAAGCACGGCAGGACTTACAAGCTAAAGGTAAGCGATAAGTTCTTTGAGTACTTCGATGTAAAAAGCGAGGCAGACATACAAGAAGTCTTTAAGGATGTTAAGAAACCAGAAAAGCTTGGCGGGCTACAAGTGTACGACGCATCAGAAGAAGATAACAATAATGAGTTCTCAGAAAAAATAACTGACAGGATGAAAAAAGTAGAGAAAAAAGAATCAGAAGAAGACGAGCACAAATCATTCTTGGAAGGATTTGAGGAAAAGATTAGCAAAGTAAAAGGCGACCTGGACGAAGCAGAAAAAGAGTTGCAAGGCATGAGACCAGGCCATGAAGCAAAGAGCTTATTGGACGACGATGAAACAGAGGAAGAACCATTTCAAAGCGCGGAACCAGAAGAAAACCAGGTTGAAGAAAAAAAAGAGGAAGAACAAGAAAAGCCTGAGCGATCAACCGAAGACTTCATAAAAAAAATAAACAAAGACATAGACAGGATATCTGGAGAAGACAAAAAAGAAGACTAGGCCTGGGAAACAACGCTTTCTTTTATCCTGCAAGCCTTACACTCATAACCCGAAGCCGGAAACCCGCAACGCGAGCACAGCGAAACAGCTTTGGGCTGGGAAACATGCTTTATTGACAAGTACTTCCTAAGAATTCTTTCTTTCGTTCCAGGATGCCTTGATTCGTACTCGTTCAAAGCGTCACGTACTTTAGACCTATAGGAAAGCCTTGCAAAAGGGCATTCCGTGTATGAAACATTAATATTTTTAATGAAAGAATACACCATTATCTCTTTTTCCCTTAAGAAGTAGAAAGGCTTTATCTTCTGCGTAAAACCCTTTACCTTGTTAGTCTTAGGGCCTTGCCTGTAAAAAATTTTTTTCTGCGCCTTTAACAAGTTCATCAAGACAGCCTGGCTTTCATCATCCATGTTATGCCCTGTTGCTATCTTATCATAGCCCTCGCTGTACTTGTTCAGAACGTGCCTTCTGAGAGTGCCACACGTATTACAAGCAGGGCTTCCAGGCTTAACCATCTTGTCAAGCCTCTTCCCGGTTTCCTCTTCGTAGCTGTGTATTCTTAATAAGATTTTGTTATCATCACAAAATTTTTTGAGGAAAGAAAGAGTGTGGTCCCTGTACCCGTGTATGCCTTCGTTTACAGCTAAGGCTTCAACTTCATAACCAAATTTTTTGAGCAGGTACAAAAGGGTTACCGAGTCCTTGCCTCCTGAAGCCGCGACGCATACCTTATCATTTTTTTCAAGCAAGCCAAACTCTTCTATGGTCCGTTTTACTTTCTCTTCAAAGTACTCTGTGAAATGGCTTTTGCATAAAGAAGGCATTTCTATTATCGCTGTATCATAGCATTTTTTGCATTTCATTTTTATCCGCCGCTTATAACGCTTAGAACTCTTACTGAATCCCCCTCTCTGACTTCCTGGTCAAGGGTTATGATTTCGTTGTTTCTTGTTATAATGACTTCTTCTGAGTTAATCCCCACTTCTTTTAGCAGGTTTTCAGCGGTGCCGTTAAAGCTCAGCGTTTTCTTCTCCCCTGTTCTTTCAATGAATAATTCCATGGATGGAGGGTAGTAAGGAGGGATTTATAACCATTTTCTTAATGCAAAACCCTTATAAAAAGAAAGCTTTTCTGGAAGTGTATGGACGAGGCATTATTAAATGAAACTAAGGCTTTCAGGGAGGAATTCAGGTCTGAAGCGCTGAAAGCAGAAAAAATATTCGTCGTGTGCCACATAGGCCCGGATGATGACGCTATAGGGTCGTTGCTCGCATCTTATTTTTATCTCACAGAAAAACTAGGGATTGAAGAGAGCAGGGTTAAAGCCCTGTGCACGGGGAAGCGAATTGAAAGGTATTCTGTCTTTGAAGGATATGATAAGGTTGAATTCGTAAGAGACATAGCAAAGCACGTGGAGAAAGGGTTTGTCTTGTTCCTTGACGGATCCCTATGGAAAAGGTTTTCCGGAGAGGAAAAACAAGGGTTAGGGTTCAGCGCGTGCATAGACCACCATGAAACGGAAGGAGAAGAGCATGATTTAAGTATTATAAAGCCAGGCTTCAGTTCTACGGCGGAGCTTGTTTACCATGTTTTTTTCAGGGAGGAAGAAAACATAAGCAAAAAAGTATGCGAGGCATTGCTTCTGGGTATACTAGGAGATACAGGTAATTTCAGCTATGTAAGCAGGCATAATAAAAGCGTTTTAAGGGTTGCTGAAACGCTTATCGAAAAAGGGGATATTCACATTCAGGAATTCGAAGCAAAATACAATTTTGTGATGGAAGAATCTTTCAGGCTTTTCAGGAAGCTTGTTGCTAATTCAAGAATTGAGAATAAAGGGAACTGGCCGAGGCTGATGTACTCATACGTAGATGATGCTAAAGAAGACTTTGATGTTGTTAAGGAAGCCGCTCAGATGTTTATAAGGTATACCAGGAAAATTAAAGGGGTTCATTGGGGGTTCGTGGTGACGCCGAGGAACAGCCATTGCAGCGTATCATTAAGGGCGCTTCCTGGAAGCGTTAACGTGCGGAAGGTGGCTGAGGAGTTCAGCGGAGGCGGCCACGACCTTGCAGCGGGCTGCGGTTTTGATGACGTTTCCTGCTCTGAAGCAAAGGACTTGCTTTTGAAATGGCTGGAGGATACTGGTTATGAAGGTTATAGGCATAGATCTTGACGAGGTATTAGCGGAGTTCGTGGAAGGAATAACCATTTTTCACAACGAGAGATATGGGACGAGCCTTTCAAAGAAAGATTATTTTTCGTATGATTTCTGGGAAGTATGGAATTGTTCCAAGGAAGATGCTGTTAAGAGAGTTCACGGGTTTCACAAGACGGATTTGTTCAAAAAACTGAGAGTGTGCGACGGGGCAAGGGAAGGTATTAGGGATCTCAAAGAAAAAGGTTTTAAGTTGTACATTATAACTTCGAGGCAGAAAGCGGTTGAAAAAGATACGAGGGAGTGGCTTGAAAATAATTTCCCCGGCGTGTTTGAAGATGTCTTGTTTTCAAACAATTTTTCTCTGGAAAACGAAAATCCTCTGAAAAAATCTGTGTTGTGCCAAAAGGTAGGCGCACAATTACTTGTTGAGGACCAGTTGGGTTATGCAAGGGATTGCGCTGAAAACGGAGTAAATGTTGTGTTGTTGGATAAGCCGTGGAACAAAGGCGAACTGCCAAGTAATATTATCAGGGTTTTTTCCTGGAAAGAAGTAATGCAGCACGCAGTTAAGCCATTATAAATTATTTTCTATAAAACTTAAAATATTTGAAAGTATCCCTTCCTAATGGATGCAGATAGAGTAGAACGGAAAGTGTCATTCCTCGAATACAAAGTTAAAAAGCTGGTGGATGAGTATAATCCTATCCCTGGAAGTTCTTTTAATCATTTAACAGGAAATATTTTGTTCTCTTTGCGCGGCAGGGCGAATATGATGCAAAAACAACCTGGAAATGAGAATAAAGGATTCTTAAAAATATTTTTAGAAGATTATAAAACTCTTCGTAACTACCTTGATTTCTTAGAAAAAAATAGTGAGTACAGAGATGGTGAAATGAATAGTGAAAAAGGATACTTGGGGCTCAAGGGGGTGTCTCCTGAAATGATAGAAAAATTACATTCTCAGCCAAGAGAGTACGTTAAAAAATCATTGGAATTTCTCCTCTGAACAAATTTAGAAAAGTATATAAATGCCTTTCCTGAGTTCTTGGTTCATGGTTTTAGAATCGTTGTTGACACCTGCTAAGGCCGAGCAGAAGAGGTACTTGATGCTGGGCTTTGGCTTCATTGCAAGCCTCGTAGCTGGATTGGTTACTTACGCTATCTTTATGGGTACTAACCTGGAGGTTTATGCTAGTGTAGCCGTGGTTTTCTTTACAGCGCTGGCATGCGTTCCGTTAATGTATAATATTATTAAGTACGAGGAAGAAAAAGATTTGCAGGATATGAAAGAAACCTTGTTGCTCAAAGAGCATGGGAAGGCTTTGGCTGCTTTCATGTTTATGTTCGTAGGAATTACTCTTGGGATGACCTTGCTTTTTGTTACGCTTCCCTGGGATGCTGTGAGCAACTTTTTTGCTTCTCAGATTGACACTTTGAATATAATCAGGGGCGGCGCAGGCGCTACAGGGATGGTTACTGCGGAGCAGGTTGAATTGTTCGGAAGAATTTTTTTTAACAACGTCATGGTATTGGTTATTGCAATCCTGTTTTCATTTGTTTACGGCGCAGGAGCTATTTTTGTCTTGACTTGGAACGCGAGTGTTATCGCGGCAGCCATAGGGACTTTTATCAGGAGTAATCTTGCTGCTTACTCTGAATTAGTAGGGCTTCAGGCTGTTGCAAAGCACTTCCATATTATCAGCGTTGGGTTGATGAAGTACGCGATCCATGGGATTCCTGAAATCCTTGCTTATTTCACAGGTGCTTTGGCCGGCGGGATTATAAGCGTGGCTGTTATAAGGCATGATTTTGGGACTGCTAAGTTCGAGCATATTATATTGGATAGCGCGGACTTATTGCTGATAAGCCTGGGGTTGTTGTTTGTTGCGGCTTTCTTAGAAGTATGGGTTACGCCTGTTTTCTTTTAGTTTCATAGTATTTTTAGCTTGCCCGGCCGGATCTCATAGATTTCTCCTTCGTTGACCAGGTCCTGGATGTGTTTCTCAGCGTTTTTTACCCGGGATTCTTTTATTATGGTTTCTGTGTCTGCTCCTTCTCCTTTGTCTAGTTGTTTTATGGTTTCCAGTAATTTTAGTGGCTCGTTGTCAAGGTATTCTTCTTGTGCTGGTGGCTTCGCGGCTTGTTTAGGCTCTTCTTCCAAGGGCTTTTCCTTCGAGGGTTGTCTTTCTGTTGTTGTTTCTTGTAGTTCGAGTTCTTTTTTCCTGTGCTCTATCCATTTCTTGTTCTGTATTTTCCTTGTTATCTCGGGAACGATGTATCTTTCGTTGTTGTATTCACGAGGCCTGCCGATTATTAGTATTATGTCGCCTATGCTTAGGTTGTCCGCTTTTTCTGGTTCGTTGAAGAATCGTATGGCTATGTTGCTTGTGCCGTCGTCTATTGTTATTGTATTGCTTTCCTTTGAGATTATTGCTGCTAGTATGTTTACTCTGCTTATTTTTTTGTTTTGTATTTCTATGTAGTTTGGATCCCATCCGTGTTTTTGTACGTAGTTACCTTCTTTGATTTGTTTTATCGTGCATTTTACTGCTGTCTGTCTTTTTATGTCGGGCATGTTGCTTGGTGTTATCTTTGTGTTTATATGTGTTTTTTCACACACAATTATTTACTATATAGAAAATTATTTGGGGGAAAATTAATAAGAAAAAACAAAACAACACACCAATATGAAACTAAAACACAAGCCAGAAGACTTCAAAGTAGAAGAAATACCAGACAGGGAATTCTTGGATAAAGGAAATTATTTGATTCTAAGGCTGACAAAGAAAAATTATAATACGGAGGACGCTGTACAGGCCATAAGCAGGAAGCTTGGCATTTCAAGAAAAAATATTGGTTACGCAGGGACTAAAGACAGGAATGCTATAACAACACAGATTATTTCTATTTACAAAGGAAGCAAGGAAAGAATCCTGGGGCTTGAATTAAAAGACATCTCATTAGAATACATAGGTTATAGCAACGCACCCGTATCCCTAGGAGACCTTAAAGGAAACAAATTCATAATAACCATAAGGAACATGGACAAAGAAAAAAAAATACAGGAAAAAAAGAAAATACCAAACTATTACGACGAACAAAGGTTCTCCGGGAACAACGCAAGGATAGGAAAGCACTTAATAAAAAAAGAATTCGAAGAAGCCGCAGAGCTATTAAAAAAAGACCATAAATACGGGGAAACAATAAGGGAAAGGCTCCGAGAAAACCCTAATGACTATATTAACGCGATAAAAACAATACCCAGGAAAATAATACAAATATACTTGCACGCATACCAAAGCCTTATCTGGAACAAAACCGTTGAAAAATATTTAGAAAAAGAAAGAGAACAAGAAAAAATACCGATTGTCGGGTTTGCCACAGAGATAGAAAGCGAAGAAATAAAAAAAATCGTGGAAGAAATAATGATGGAAGAAAACATAACATACAGAGATTTTATTTTAAGGGAATTCCGGGAGATAAGCCTCGAAGGAAACAACAGGCAGTTATACCAAGAAATCGAAGGCTTAGAAATAGGCAGGCTTGAAGAAGATGAAGAACACCCCGGGAAAAACAAAGTAACCGTAAAATTTATCTTAGGCAAAGGAAGCTACGCCACAATAACCGTAAAAGAGTTGTTAAAATGAAACCAAAAGAATTAATGAAAAGAAAGAAAAACACGCATAAAGGAGAAAGCGGGCACGTACTAATCATAGGAGGCTCCGAGGATTACACAGGCTCATTAACACTAGCCGGACTAGCCGCTCTTAGAAGCGGCTGCGATATAGTAACAATTGCCTGCCCGGAGAAAAACGCGTGGGCGATAAACACATACACGCCGGACTTGATAACCAAGAAGCTTAGAGGAAAGGAATTAAAACCAAAGCACTTAAAAGAACTAAAAACCCTGATAGAAAAAGCAGATGTATTACTAATAGGCAACGGCTCCGGGACGAGCAAAGCCACAGCGAAATTCTACAAGCAACTAGCAAAAGAAACAAAAGAAAAACCAAAAGTCATAGATGCCGACGCTGTAAAACTATTAACCTTACAGGAAATAAACAATTCCGTGGTAACACCTCACAAGAAAGAATTCGAAGCACTCCTGGAAAATTCAGGCATAAAAAGCTCTGACAAAGAAATCTTAAAAGATAATGTTATCCTGTTAAAAGGAAGCGTTGACAAAGTCCTCACAAGGAAAAAAACGATTAACATAAAAGGAGGAAACCCTGGGCTGGCAAAAGCAGGGACAGGAGATGTACTGGCAGGGTTAACAGCAGGTTTCCTCGCACAAACAAACGACAAGGAAAAAGCCGTGGTAACAGCATCTAAGATCAATAAAGCAATTGGAGATTTATTATTGAAGAAGAAAAAAGGATATTCTTTCATTGCCTCAGATATGGTTGAAGAAATAAATGGTGTGAAGAAAAAATTCAGGCTTTAACTTCCTGCAAGCCCTGCTCATACAACAAAAATATCAGCATCACATGACTCCAACACAAAGGAGATACAGACCTTTGTATATCATTATTGAATATCTGTTCTGGTATAAA
>PWLK01000023.1 GCA_003560545.1 Candidatus Woesearchaeota archaeon
CTAATTTTTTCTCTTGCTTTCCTCAGCGTCCCTGAGGTGTTCGTTGTCTTTATTATTATTTTTGATCCGTTAATTTCTCTTATGAGCATTAACGCCGCTTTGGTTTTGTCTGTGTAATCATTGTTGACACGGATGATTCCGTGTTTCTCTGAATGCTCTACTAATTGAATTCCTGCGCCTGCTGCGTCGAAGACGCCTAGCAATTCCTGTGCTTTTAATTCTGCTTTCTTGTAAGCATCCTTCTTTACCGAGGTGCCTTCCGGGCTGATTATCTCTATGTTTATGTACCTTTTCTTTTCTTTTAGTGATGGTGCCAAACCCTTAACTTTTGTCTGCATATTCTTATTCTCCGAGAAGAAACTTTTAGGGTTTATTTCTGTCGCTCTCTTCTCCCGCCTAAGACCTGGGAATGCTTTTTCTTTTATAAAGTTAACGGGAACCAAAACAATTATTTACTATATAGAAGATATTTGTTTTTTGGAACTCTTTTTTTACAACAAACCTTATAACAAGAAGGAAAGAACTGCAAGCATGGACATCACATACTACGCAGAAGAAAAAAACGAAGAAACCACGTACCACGTAGAACTAGCAGATACAAGAATAAGCTATACTCCCAACGAATTCATAAGCGCACCACTACTAATAAGCGCACTGATCTCAGACACATACAGGAAGAACGAAACAAACATCAGAAACCTAAACAAGCCACCACACGACCCAAAGTACAGAGCACTAACATTCAAAGAAGAAAAACAACTCCTAAACGCCCTAAAAACAAAACACGAAAGAACAAAAGAAAAATATTTCTTCATAGCAAGCCGCCAACAGCAAGCAGGATAGGAGCCATTACTAATGCGACGATGCTCATCAACTTGATCAATATGTTAATGCTTGGCCCGCTCGTATCCTTAAACGGATCGCCAACCGTGTCACCAACAACCGCAGCCTTATGAGCCTCACTGCCTTTGCCGCCGTGGTTTCCTGCTTCTATGTACTTCTTAGCATTATCCCACGCACCACCACTATTAGCCATGGTAATAGCAAGCAACACACCTGCGATCAAAGCACCGGCGAGCAAGCCACCCAAGGCATCCACGCCTAATAATAAGCCAATCGCAATAGGAGACAGAATTGCTAGCAACCCCGGCAAAACCATTTCCTTCAAAGCGCCTTTAGTGCTAATGTCAACGCACCTCGCACTATCAGGCTTCGCCTTACCCTGCATCAAACCTTTAATCTCCTTAAATTGCCTTCTTACTTCTACTATCATTTTATTGGCAGCCCTGCCAACAGCGTTCATGGTTAAAGCGCTGAACAAGAAAGGAAGCATACCCCCAACGAGCAAGCCAATCATAACATTAGTGTTCAACAATGATAGTTCTGCGCCGGTAGCAGTGGTGTAAGCAGCGAAAAGAGCGAGAGCAGTCAGAGCAGCGCTGCCAATCGCAAAGCCCTTACCCATAGCTGCAGTCGTATTACCAAGGGAATCCAGGGCATCCGTCCTTTTCCTAACCTCTTTTGGAAGACCACTCATCTCAGCTATCCCGCCGGCGTTATCCGCGACAGGCCCATAAGCATCAATCGCCAGGCTAATACCAAGCGTGGAAAGCATTCCAACAGCAGCTATCGCGATCCCGTAAAGCCCAGCAAAACTATAAGCAACGTAAATACCAACCGCGATGGTAAGAATTGGGAGAGCTGTGCTAAGCATACCCGTAGAAAAACCCGAGATTATATTCGTAGCCGTTCCAGTAGTGCTTGCAAAGCTTATCCTTTTCACAGGCATATAATCTGCGCTTGTATAATACTCTGTAAGCCAGCCAATTATAATTCCTACTAGCAAGCCAGCAACTATTGCGATGAACACTCCAAGAAACTCTGCTCCGAGAAGCCATTGGGAGAGGAAGAACGCAGCTACAAGCACTACTATACTGCTAGCCCACAAGCCATTCCTAAGCGCTGAGTGAAGCTTTTTCTCGTTATTAGTACGGACAAACAAAGTCCCTATTAAAGACGCTACGATACCCGCAGCAGCAATGAATAACGGGAGGACCATGTACTCGAATTCCATTCCGGCGAATAATCCTGCTAACGCCATCGTTGCAATGATGCTTCCAACGTAGCTTTCGAATAAGTCCGCGCCCATGCCTGCAACGTCCCCGACGTTATCCCCAACGTTATCCGCGATAACCGCAGGGTTTCGAGGGTCATCTTCAGGAATCCCACTCTCGACTTTTCCAACGAGGTCCGCGCCGACATCGGCGGCTTTCGTGTAAATCCCGCCGCCAACCCTGGCAAACAAAGCAATAGTGGAAGCGCCGAAGCTAAAACCGAATATCATAGGTACGAGTTCAGGGTTGTCAAATACTCCGAAACCCCAGGCCAGGCTAAAAATTCCCAGCAAACCAAGTGTTACCACGGTTAAGCCCATAACTGCTCCGCTGCTGAAAGCAATCCGGAGGGCTCCGCCTATCCTTGTCCTAGCAGCGTCAGCTGTGCGAACATTGGCTTTCGTGGCTATTTTCATTCCAACCCAGCCAGCTAATGCGGAGAACGAAGCTCCTAAGATGTATGAGACAGCCATCTCCGTTCCGAGGAAGATGTAAAGCAAAGCGAAAATTGCAACCGCAAAAATTGCGAGGATTTTATACTCCCTCCTGAGGAAAGCCATGGCTCCAACATGTATCTGCTCAGCGATACCCTGCATGGTCTTATTGCCTGAAGGCTTCCCAGTTATGAACTTGTAGAACGCATAAATGCTTATCGCTGACGCCAATAACGCTATCAAAACAAAGTATATTTCTGTCAAACTATCAACCCCCAAACTATTTTTTTACTATTTTTATTTCTATGTGTAAGTCTGCGTTATTCACTTTTATCTTTTTCTCTTTACCGCTGTTTTTTATTCCTTTGCTAATTTTTTTTGCTTCCACGCTCTTCATGATTTTATCTTTGTGTTCTTTGAGGCTTTCCTCTACGTTTTTGTCTGTGGTTTCGTAGCTTATCTCTACGTAGTCTTTCACTGTTAAGTTGAGTTCTTTCCTGTAATTGTTGACTTTTCTTATTATGTCTCTTGCTATGCCTTCTAGCAATAAATCCTTAGTTATCTTTGTGTCGAGTTTTACGCTTAGATCCCTTTCTTTTCGGGAAACAATTTTTTTTACGTTTAACTCTTCTTTTATCAAATCTAGGAATTCTTCTTCGAGTTTTGCGCCTGTTACTTCGAGTTTTGCTAGTGCTTGCCTTACAGGTATCTTGGCTTTCTCTCTTTCATCTAAAGCCATGCTTACTATTCTCCGTGTCAAGCCCATTTTTTCTTCTAATTCTTCATCTATCTTGGTTTCGTCGAATGCAGGCCAGTCTTCTAAGTGAACTGATTCTTTCATTGTAGCGCTGTTTTTGTTCATGGATTGGTATATGTCTTCTGCGATGAAAGGCGTTACGGGAGCTATTGCTTTGGATAAGTTGAGCAATGCGTATCCGAATGCTTGGATTGCTTCTTCTTTGTCTTCCCCGGTTTTTGATTTAAACCTGTCCCTGCTCCTCCTGACATA
Organism: Candidatus Woesearchaeota archaeon; assembly: GCA_003560545.1. GTDB lineage: Archaea > Nanobdellota > Nanobdellia > Woesearchaeales > 21-14-0-10-32-9 > PWWA01. The sequence goes on from PWLK01000023.1 coordinate 3,558, forward strand.
CCATGTTGATATGTCTTCTATGAAGCTGCTTGCTTCGACGCATGCTTGCACTGTGTTGTACTCTTCGTAAGCATGAGTTGTGTTCCTGATAAATTTATTCGTCCTGCTTACAAGCCATTTATCAATGACGTTCTTTGCTTTAGGCTCTTTCAATCCTTTGTTTTCCGCGCAGAATAACTCGTAGAACTTTTTCAAGTTACCGGCTAGAATTATGACTTTTGAATGAATAGTTCTTAGAGCTTCTTCATTAAAATTTATATCCTGTGCCCTCATCAAATTAGAAGACATCAGGTAAAATCTTAAGGAGTCTGCTCCGTATTTTTCGAAGATGTCCATTGGGTCGGGGAAATTCTTTTTCGACTTTGACATTTTTGAGCCGTCACTAGCAAGCATTGTTCCTGTTACGACTACGTTTTTGAATGGGGGCTTGTCAAATAGCAATACTCCTATTACGTGCATGTAGTAGAACCACGCCCTTACCTGGCCGACGTATTCGGATACGAAATCCGCGGGATAGTTATCCTTGAACCATTCCTTGTTCTTGAATGGGTAGTGCTTCGCTGCGAATGGCATGCTTCCGCTTTCGAACCAGCAATCCATTACTTCTGGGATGCGCTCCATTTCTTTTCCGCATTTGCATTTCAGTTTTATTTTGTCTACTACGTGCTTATGTAAATCCACGTCGCCGGGCACTTTGCTCGTTGCGTTTTCCCGTAATTCTTTTATGCTTCCGATTACTTTTTCTTCGCCGCATTCGCATTTCCATACGGGTATGCTTGTCGCCCAAAACCTGTTCCTGCTTATGCTCCAATCCGGCGCAGTTTCAAGTATATGCTTAAACCTTCCTTCTTTCAGGTGAGAAGGATGCCAGTTTATCTCCTTGTTCTTCTCTAATAAGCGCTTCTTTACTTTGTGTATGTCTACGAACCATGAATCAACGGCGTTGTAGAATAATGGCGTGTCGCACCTATAGCAGAAGGGGTAGCTGTGCGTGTAATCCGCTGATGAAAACAACAAATTTCTCTTCTCCAAATCTTCTAAGACGTGCTTGTCTGCTTTCTTAAACCACTTACCTATCCATTCTTCTGGCCCGTGGACTATTTTTCCGCTCTTATCCACGTGTTGCACTACGGGCAAATCATATTTTTTTATCATGTCATAATCGAATTCGCCGTATAAGGCTAAGTGGACTACTCCTGTTCCTTCATCGGCAAGCACATCATCTCCGCCGTTAACAATGAAATATCCTTTCTTGTCGTGCTTATGCTTGTACAATGGCTCGTATTCCTTTCCAACAAGCTCTTCTCCTTTGAACTCATCTATCACTATGTAATCCCCACGAACCATTTTTTTCAAAGTGTTCTTCTCCAAGACTAATGATTCGCCTTTCACACTTACCTCGACGTAATCATGTTTTGGGTTCACGGCTAATGCCACGTTCCCAATCAACGTCCAAGGAGTCGTTGTCCAAGCCAACACACATGTATTTTCCCCTTTTAACTTGAATTTGACCGTGGCAGACTTCTCTGTTACGTCTTTGTAGCTATTATCCATCGCGATCTCTGCGTTCGCCAAAGGTGTTTCGCAGCGAGGGCAATACATCAACACTTTCTTGCCTTCATAAATATATTTTTCATCGTAAAGCTTCTTGAAAATATGCCACACTGATTCCATGTAATCATTATCCATGGTCTTATACGCATTATCAAAATCAATCCATTTGCCCATCCTACGAACTGTTTTCTTCCACTCCTTCGCGTAAAACAGCACCTTAGAACGGCAGAATTCGTTGTACTTATCCACGCCTAACTCGAAAACCTGCTTCTTCTCTTTAATACCAAGCTCTTCCTCTGCTATATTCTCGATGGGCAACCCATGGCAGTCCCAACCCCACCTTCTCTCCACGCGATAGCCTTTCATAGTCCAAAACCGGGGGAATAAGTCCTTGCTCGTCAAGCCAAGGATGTGCCCGTAGTGCGGCAGTCCTGTTGCGAATGGTGGCCCGTCGTAGAATACGTATTGCTTGTTTTTCGGCCTTGAATCTACTGATTTCTCAAAAACCCTGTTTCTCTCCCAAAAATCGTTTATTTCCTCCTCCCTGGATTCCTGCTTCATAGCTCTCAGTGGCTTATAGAATATATAAAATAGTTTCGGTTCGCCAATATATAAATAAAACATTGTAGTGTTGCACCGCCAAAGAATGCCTTACAAGTAATTTTTTCCGGTTTTTCCACCAAAAAACTTATATAGATAGTGTCTATACGATATCTTTATGGTGGTGCTTGTAAATTTCAAGGCAGACGAAGAATTCCTGGCAGAAATAGATAAAGCAGCAAGGACGGCAGGCTACCACACCAGGACAGAGTTCATCAGAGAGGCACTCCGCGATAAGACAGAAGAAATAAACATGAAACAAAGAATTCTCGCACTCAAAAAAATGAAAGGAAAATCAAAAAGGAAAACAACAAATAAAGAAATACACTCGATAAGGGAAAAAGCATTCAATGAAATAAGGAAAAAACTAAAGTAATTCTTCTGGCTTCTTAAAAATACAAACATCCCTCAACAATCCGAAATGCTTATCCCTGGTCACAAGCACAGCATTATTATCTCTTGCAAGAATCGCATGAAGAGCATCACCTTTAGGAATATTCCTTTCCAAAGCCAAATTAGAAGATTCTTCAACTTGCGCTTCGTTAACACCTACATTTTTTAAGCACCCTTCAAAAGGAAAAAACAACCCATTTATCTCATCCAAAGAATATAAGGTTTCAAGCTCTCTTAAAATAATTCCTGAAACAATAATTGTGCTATTAGACTTAAGAATGCTCTTTAGCAAAGAAAAAGCAATTTCCCCAAGATTTTTGTTTTTATCCCTTCTTTCCTCATAATAGTCAACCCAAATAGCAGTATCAAAATAAAACGTTTTTCTAACCATAAACAAAAAAAACAAACTATGCCCTTAATAACAACAACCCTTAAGAATCCGAAAAACTTCCGGCTGCCTAATTCTCCTTGCAAGCCAAGACATAAAGAAGGTCTGATAGCCTGTTAACATACTTGTAAACTTCGCCTCTAATCTTGTCTTCGAATAACGGCTTAGTCATCATCACTTCTAATTCACGGCACCTAAGCCTTGATTCGTTCAGCCTAACGCTTGGCTCTGAGCGGAACCTCACGAAGAACTTGTTATCCGGGTGATACTTATCAATCCAACCCTCCAATTTTTCAACATCTTCTTTTTCTATCGTGTTTTCGACTTTCTTGCCTTTCCCACCCAGGCTTATCTCACCAGCAGTCTGCCATAATTTGCTTTGAATTTCTTCAATAATCTTCTTTACTTCTTCATCTTCCAGGGAAACAATTGCAGTGTCAAGAGAACCAAGAAGTGAATCAATCTTGCTAACCAACACTACGACAGGGTCATCTTTTCTTACTTTACTACCATCATACTTCGTGGTATAGCCTTCATCCCCTTTCTTCGTGTAAACTTTCATAGTTGAACAGAAAGAGTTATGTTTTTAAAAATTTTTAGAAAAAAACTATTTTTTCTCCATGAACCTGCACTTGCCACAACTCCACCTATCCTGATGGTTAGCCATGTAAACGCCAGAGCCAC
>PWLK01000037.1 GCA_003560545.1 Candidatus Woesearchaeota archaeon
CGCTCTTCGTATTCCTCCTCGAATCATAAGCGTAATGCCTCACACCCCATTTATTTGCAGGAGAATAACTTTTTACGCCTTTCAGAACAACTTGTTTTTCTTCTTTTAATTCCTCCAAATCAAACCCGGTGTATTTCCTGTAATTTATTACCAACTCAGTCCCTTCATGTTTCACATCGTAAATCCTGCCTGCTTCATCAAAATCATGCACTCTTCTGAAGTCAACCTCTAAGTAGAAAGGCTTCTTTGTTTCAATAACAAAGACATCTCCTTCAAACCCGCACCTTGCTTTTCCCTCAGGCTTCACATCAGCTATAGTCTTATAAGGTTCCCAGTCATCCTCCAAGAAAAAGAAAAGTCCTTCGTACTGGCTTTCAACATTTTTTTTTAGGGCGAAATAGCTTCCTTTATTATTAGTTGAGAAATAGCTCTCCTCTTTTTTTCCCATTGAAAGCCTCTTTTTATTATGCGAACTCTACTTCTGAAGAGTCGCCTATGTTAAGCTTCTTCGGCGTTCCTTCAACCCTGGTTTCTTTTCCTATTATGCACTCTTCAATATTAGCATTATTTATCTCTGCGTTCCTGTTGATAATGCTGTTCCTGACAATAGAATTGGACACCCTCGCGTTTTTTCCAATCGAGACATTCGGCCCTATTATCGAGTTGAAAAGCTTTGCGCCTTCACCGATGTAAACCGGTGGGAGGATTATGCTGCTTTTATGGCTGCCTGTTTTTTGTTTTGCCTGTTTTAGCAAGTAGTTATTTGTTTCAATTAGTGATTCAGGGGATTCGAGGTCTTTCCATACATTTACTTCCCTGGATACCAATGCCAGGCCTTTGTTTATCATTATCTGTAACGCGTCTGTTAACTGGTATTCTTCCTTTGTTTTTATGTCATTATCTATGAGGTATTTCAAAGCATCAAATAATCCCTTGGGGTTCCTGAATTGGTACAATCCGACTATGGCTTGGTCTGACACAGGGGTCTCTGGTTTCTCAATAAGCCTTGTAATCTTCCCCTCGTGTTCAAATACGACCCCGTAACTCCTTGGGTCTTCCACTTTCTTAGTCCATATGATGCCGTGGGATTGCCCCCTCCCTATTTTTCTGATGTCCGCATTTATTATGGTGTCTGCAAACAATATGGCTAGCTCGTCATCGTTCACATATTTTTTTGCGCCGTAAATCGCGTGTCCGACTCCCTTCCTCTCTTTCTGCAGTATATACTTGGCTTGGAAAGAATAATTGTCAGAGATATACTTTTTTAGCTTGGGTTTGTCCTCGTCAACTATGAAGACTACCATGTCAACTCCGAGCTTTGAAACGCTGTCAAGCAAGTGCCCTATTATGGGCTTCCCTGCTAATTCCAGGAGTGCTTTTGGCTTGCTCTGTGTATGGGGCTTAAGCCTAGGATGTTTTCCCGCCATAGGTATGATGAGTTTCATATTATTCCCCCTTAGGCAGGAATAACGGTCGTCGATTTATAAATCTTGCTGTGTTCAGCTCATCTTTTCCCTTGGCAGAAGCAAAAAAAGGTTTTTTCCTCTAAAGTCTTAAAATAGTTAGAATTTTAGTCTTTTGTAATTGCTTTGTTATGCGCTTCCACGTAGTAATCTGCGAAGTGCTTCCAGTCAGCCAGCTGGCTTAATTCCTTGGCACGTATCTTGTGGTCTACTCGTTCTGCGTGGTCCATCAACGCATATTTAAGCATTGCCTGGTAAAGGCTTTCGGTGAATTCCTCTTTTGTTTTCCCGTCTCTTTCAACTACGTAAATCCCTTTTTCCTCTCCAAGATCTTTTGTTTTTTCTTTTATGAACCTTCCAAAGCCTGCTAGGTCAGTGGTTATAGCGGGTACTCCGACGGCGGCGGATTCTAAGGGAGTGTATCCCCATGGCTCGTAATAACTTGGGAATACGCCTAAATGACATCCTGCGACTACCTCGTTGAATTCCATGTTTAGCACGGAGTCGTTCCCGTTTAGGAAAGCAGGGTATAGCATTACCTGTACCTTGTCATCCTTTGAATTCGTAAGGCCTGCTTCTTTGAATCCTTGTATTATCCTGTTATTGTCTTCATCTGCCAGGTTATGCGTGCATAGCACAGGTCCTCCTTCTCTTTTAAATCTTAAAACGTCTTTTTTCATTTCATGAATGAATTCCTTTGTTAGTATCCCGTTTCTTTCTTCGTGGCTTAGGAAGCTGTTCACAATCCTTGTTATTATCTCCCCGGATTTGCTTTCCACGTAGCTCTTGATATGCCTGTAATAATTCTTGCTTTCCAGTAATTCCATTTTTGCCCCGTTGTTTGGCATTGCGATGAATATGAATGCTGATATGGTTCTTTCAGTATCCTTTTTTTTGAGCTCTTCGTTAACCCTTCTAAGTGCCTCTATATATGTGTCTATGCCTTTGTTCTCGTATTCATACCTTGCGGCCAGGTAGAAAGTCAGGTTGTGCGTTAAGTTGAATTGGTAGTACGGGAAGAACGTGTATGCGAGGAACTCTCTTATTTTATTCCTGCTCGTAACGTGCTTTATGCTTGTTTCTTCTATACTAGGATAATTGTCCAGGTCTAGCCCGTTCAGCAGGAGGACGTCAGGCTTTCTTCCTAGTATGTGCTCTGATTCCTTGCCTGTTATCCTGGATACTGTTGTGAATACGTGGCTTGCGTGCGCGGCAGCTCTTTCAGCGGTGAATTTGTCCGTTACGTTTAGTTCTCGGGCTTTCTCGTAAGGGTTAAATCTTCCGAGCATCCCGTATAAGTTTTGGTTGCTGCCCGCGATGCTTCTTCCTAGGATGGTTGCGTGCGTGGTAAAAACCGTTTTTATCCTTGACCCAGAGTTTCTTAGTTTCAGGATTGCGAACCCGGTCATCCATTCATGTGCCTGGAAAACTGTTTCTCTTGGTTTTATGGCTTTGTTTTCTTCCAGGGCAAGCATTAGTTCTGCGGCGGCGTATGAGAAAAGCATTGGCTCTTCAAAATCCCAGGAGCTGAAAATTGAATCAACTTGGTGTGACTCCCAGAACTCTTTTTTTATGTCGTTCGTCTTCCATGATATGCCTAAGAATTCCAGTAAAATAGTTTTTGGCTCTCCTTTTATCAGCCATGTTCCGTAGTGCGCTTTTATGCCTTGGCTTTCAAGCGCGTTTATTGCCGCTGCGTATTCCTTGGGAGGGTCTTCTTCTATGAAGTCTTGTTCTGCTTTTTCTTTTATGTAAGGGCCTATTAGCACGTATTCTTTGTATTGCTCTTTCAGGATGCCTGTCTTGCTCGCTATAACAGAGTGTATACCGCCTACTTTGTTGCATACTTCCCAGCTTGCTTCGTATACGCTGCTTGCTCTTGGCGCTTCCAATGTATCCCTCTTTTTAGTAAGTTATTATTCCTGCCTGCAAAAGGGCTCCTACGAGTATAAGCCCTAGTATTAACCCGAATATTAATCCTAGTAAGAATTCTTTTATTATGAAGTGGTGCGGTGCTTCAGTGCTTAGCCTGTTAAATCTTTTCCTGATTTCTTCCTGTTTCTTTCTTTCTTCATCTTCATGTGTTTTTCCAAGCACGATCCTGCGTTGTTGGGCCAGGCTTAACCCTGTATTTGTTTCTGCAGGAGTTTCTTTAAGCAGTTCTTTTTTTGGCTTTATGGGTGGCTTGGCTGTTTTTTTCTTTTCTTTTTTCCCCTTGGCCTTTTGTTGTTTCTTCTTTGTTTTCTTTGGTTTTTCAGGTTTCTTTTTTTCTTCAGGGATTTTCAGTTCTGGTTTTTCAAATTCCAGTTTTTGTGGGTCTTTTTGTTCTTTCTTTTTTTCTTCGCTTAAGGTCAGTTGTTTTTCTTTTTCTGGTATGTTTTGTTTTTTTGTTTTTTTCTTTGGTTCTTTTATTGTTTTGAGCAGTTCTTTCTTGTTCTTGGATTTCCGCATTTTTTGAGCTGTTTCTTTTTTTCCCAGTGAGTTTTCCGTCCAGTTTGCGAAGTCGTTTCGTTCCGGGTTGACGTGGTGGTTGTATTCTTCGTCATCCATTTCTTGTAGGGCTTTGCCTAGTTCTTTTAAGTTGTGGATGGTCCTGCCTTTTAGCAGGTAAAAAGGGTCCCCCATTTTTTTCCACCTCTTTTTTTCAGGGTTTTTATTTGAGTTTTCTTACTATGTGTTTGTATAATACGATTCTTGTGTGGTGCTTGTTTTTTGTGCCTGCCAGTTCCTGGGCGAGGTCTGTTTCTTCGAATATGTGGTGTATCCAGTTTGCGAAGTCGTTCTTGTCCGGTGTTACGTGGTGGTTGAATACGTCGTCTGCTATGTGTTCTAGTGTGTCTGCTAGTTCTTTCACGTTTTTTACTGGTTGCCCGTTTGCTAGTATGAAGTAGTGTTCTGCGGGCGCGTCTTTAACTATCTTGGATACTTTCTTAGATGTTTTTTTCTTGGACTTTTTTTTAGCAGCTTTCTTTTTTGTTGCCATTTATAATTCCACCTCTCCTCTTTTTTTTATTGTGTTAGTATCATGCTTGGTGTTTCATGTACTATTATTTGTTTATCCGTGTTTTTTTCTTTATTTATTCTCCTGGTAAAGTCGTTTAGTACGTTCATAAATGTTATGAATGCTTCGTACGGGCTGTCATATGGGTTGAAGTACTTGTGGACGTCTCCGTCGTTGAACCATTTCGTGCACATGTAGTAGAAGTGGTCTGACGTGGTCATCTTTCTCCATGTGTTTATAAGTTCTTTGTTTCGTGTTGCTTTTACGTGTTTTTCAATTTTGTATAGTTCTTGTTTCGCGCTGTTTTGCAGGCTGTTCCCGAGCCACGCGGTCAGGTCTCGTTCTACGTCCGCCCACGATGTGAAGTTGTGGTTGTCGATCACGTCTCTTGGTTCATGTTTCTTTACCGCTTCTGAGACTGTTACGAATTCGTTGTCGGGGTGTTTGAGTATTTCTTCCGGGAGTTGTTTCATGAATGTGAAGATTCCTGTGTCTTCCCATTGGTGTTCTCCGAATGTTTCGTAGTCCATGAATAGGTTGATTATTTCGCTGCTTCCGTTATGGCTGTGTATCCATGAAGCGTATTTCTCTGCGGTTAAGGGGTGTTCTTCCCAGCCTTTGTTGCTGAATCGGAATGCTATGTCGTCGCTTAGCTTATAGTTCTTTAAGAGAACCTTTATTTTTTCGGTGCTTACTGCTTTGTATACGTATCCAGGGGTTCTGCCTTGGAGTATGTGGTCTGCTCCTTCTGCTATGATTCCTTCGTATCCGAGGTCTTCGATGTGTTTGGCTAGTTCGTTGTTGAATATTAACTCTGTATTCCTGAATATTTTTGGTTCTTGCTTGAAGTGCTTTTTTATCATTTTCCTGTGCAGTTCTAATTGTTCCCTGAATTCTTCTTTGGAGTACAGGTATGAGAGGGAGTGGTGGTATGTTTCGTTTAGGAATTCGACGTGCCCTGTTTTTGCAAGTTCTTTGAAGCTTTCTAGGACTTCAGGGGCGTATTCTTCGAATTGTTCCATTGCTGTTCCTGTTATGCTGAAGCTTGCTTTGAATTTCCCGTTGTGTTTTCTTATGAGGTGTAGTAAGAGGTTGTTCATCGGGAGGTAGTTTTTCCTTGCTACTTTTCTCATTACTTCCTTGTTTTTCTTGTGGTCGAAGTAGTCGTTGTCTTTTCCTATGTCGAAGATGCTGTATTTTTTTAGCCTGTGCGGCTGGTGTACTTGGAAGTAAAAGCATATTTTTACCATTTTTATATCTCCCCCCGTAGTATTTCGTTGTATATGTCTAGGCATTTCACGGCTGGTCCGTCCCATGTTGCGTTTCTTGCTTCGTCGTACCCGTTGTATTTTAGTTCGTTGTGCAGTGATGAGTAGTGTAGCAAGGCAAGTATTTTGTGTGCCATTTCGTTTACGTCCCAGAAGTCTACTTTTAGTGCGTGTTTTAGGACTTCGGCTATGCCTGATTGTTTGCTTATGATTGTCGGTGTTTTTTTGATTTGGGCTTCGTATGGTACTAGGCCGAAGGGTTCGCTTACGCTTGGCATTACGAATACGTCTGCCATGCTGAATAGTTTTTCTCCTTCTTCCCTTGTGTAGAATCCTGTGAATATGAAGTTTTTGCTTAATCCGAGGTCTGCTACGAGGTTTATGACTTGGTTTAGCATGTCCCCGCTTCCTGCTACGACGAATTTTGTGTTTGGGGCTTGTTCGAGGACTTTTTTTGCTGCGTATACGAAGTAGTCAGGCCCTTTTTGTAGTGTTACTCTTCCTGCGAATAGTACGACTTTGTCTCCTGCTTTTATGTGTGCTCCGTCGTAGTCTTTTTTTGAGGTCATCGTGGTGGCTGCGTTGTGTACTACTCTTATTTTGTTGGCGTCTGCGTAGTATCTGTTGATGCATGTGTCTCTTAGTTTGTTGCTTACTGTTATGATTTTGTCTGCTTCGTCCATGCCTTTTTTTTCTATGCTGTATATGAAGGGGTCTGCGTGGTCCCCTCCGGTTTTGTCGAATTCTGTGATGTGTACTTGTACTACTAGTGGTTTTCCTGTGGCTTTCTTGATTTCTATGCCTGCTAGGAACGTGGTCCAGTCATGCGCGTGTATTACGTCGAAGTCTTCCATTAGGGCTATTTCCTTGGCTTTTTCTGCGAAGCGCTTGACTTCTTCTTTGAGGTCTTTTCCGTATAGTTTGCCGTATTTGCCTTTCTTTTTTTGCATGTGCCTGTTGTATGTTTCTTGGTATTGTTCAGAAGTGGTGTATGCTTGTAGTAGGCTGTCTACTTTGTATACTTTTGTGGGTTTGCCTGGGTAGATGTTGTTTGCTATTAGAATTCTAAATCTGGGCTTGCCGGGTTCGTCTTGGTTTAGGTTTTCGTAGATTTCTTCGGGCCCGCTGGGCATGATGAATGTTACATCGGCGCCGTTTCTGTTTAGTGCTTTTGTAAGTTCATTACAGACTATCCCGGCTCCTCCTGCGAAGAATGGCGGGAACTCCCAGCCAAGCATTAGTATTTTCAACGACCACCCTCTTTTAGCTTTGTTTTCTATATAGACTTTTATCTCGATTATTTAAATGTTTCTTTTTAAGTTGTTTTCCTCGAAAATATAATTAAGTAATAAATTAAGTATGTTTATATTATATTATTTTAATAATAGAAATATTTATATAGTTTTGGTTTGTTATGATTAGCTGTGGCAAAACCATTTGACGATACAATCCTGACAGGAACGCAGTGGCGCGTGCTGGAAGAAACATCGAACCACCCGGTATCTCCAAAACAATTAGCAGAGCGCATGGGAACAACGATTGCATATGCGAGCCAGCAACTCAAACTCTTGGAAGCACAAGGCTACCTCAAAAAAGAAAGAGTGGACAAAGGCGCAGGGGGCAGGAAGAACAACAACTCAAGAATAGTATACTCTGTCAACAAAAACTCGTTATACATAACAATCCTAAGGCCTTACCTCTCCGAAAGAAAAGAGCTCAAGCTAAACCCTCAAACATCGTACATAGCAAACACGTTAAGCGCAGACCTGAAAGAAGACGGCTTCTGCCTCATGAAATTCTTCTTTAACCACCAGGAACTCTTCGAAAAAATGGATTTGTTATTCTACGTAGAATCCAAGGAAGACGAAATCCACCTCCTTGTCATCACAGACGACCTGGCAAGCTTCCGCGCAGAAAAAAGCAGCATAACAATATCTTGCCAGGGCATAACGAAAACCCTGAAATTCTGGAGCCACACCATAGGAGAGTTCAGGGGAGGCCTTGAAAACAAAGAACGATACTTCGAAGACCACGTTCAAAAAGCAATCCTGTTATACGAGAGAAAGCTAGGGTTAATCCAGTCCTTGCTGGAGGCAGTAGGATGAACAAGCTCGCAAAAATAATTGAACAACTAGAAGAAGAAGACCTCTTGAAAATAAGAAGAGACTTACTAGCAGGGAATATAGACAGGCTCATAGAAAAACGGCTTAGAGAAGCAAAAACAGGCTTAAGCGATAAGTTCTGCCCTGTATGCAACGGCCCCATAACAAACGAATCATTCATACTTGAATTCGGCTCCAAGCACCTTCGCAGAAAAGCACACTTCGACGCATCTGACTGCTTGGAGTACTTCGTTTCAACTAGGCTCAGGGAGCGCAAAAACCAAACCTCCTAACTTGGATTTTTCTCTTTTTCCCTGAGCCAGTTACACCCTTTAAATATACTTAAACGTATACTGATTGCAAAATATTTATAATACTATTAGCATTACTACCATTGTTGGGGGTAATGTTAAGGTAAAATGGAGCCTAACGACTTCGAAGAACTCTTAAAAATACAGAGGACAATGGCTTCCCGTATAGTAGAGGAAAGCACCACGGACGCCAAGATAAAACTCTACAACCTGATAAGTTCTATTACCACGGGTAAAAAGAAAAGAATTCCCTTAGAACAAATAATCATAGTAGCAGAAGAAGAAGGCTTCACCGAAAGAGAAGTCATGCGAACCCTTGACGAACTAAAAGCAGACAACATGGTATCCGAGCCCGAAGAAGGTTTCATCACGATAGCTTAGAAAAACAAATATTTTTTAAGCCATTTCTGTTCTAGTGAAGCTTGATGGAAAAAATGGGCTTGAAAGAACTATGGAAAGAAGTTGGAAAGATTAACAAAGAGTACTTCCCAGATAACAAGTTAATGCCAATCCTCGGAAACGGAGAAACCCGTAAGCCTAAGATAATGTTTGTGTTCATCAACCCCACGCACCTGAATATTAGCTCCAAGCCCTCCTGGAAAGGACCTAGGTATCCGTTCATAGGCACAAAGTCTGTCTGGAGAGTCTTCCACAAAGCGGGAGTGCTATCAGATGCCTTAATGCGAAGAATAGAGAACAATGAGTGGAGCACTGAGTTCGCAGAAGAACTACTATTTTTTTTGAAGTCAAAGTCTTTTTATCTTACAAACCTTGTCAAGTGGACGGGGAGTAACGCAGCCCTCCCTGATTCCAGGAAAATAAATTTGTTTCTTCCAATACTCGAAAAAGAAATTGAGATAGTAAAGCCGGAATTCATAGTAACTTTTGGGTTAATACCTTTCAAGGCACTGGCAAAACAAGAAATCCGGCTAAAAGACTATTACGAGGAAGCGATGAAGAAAAAGAAACTAAGAGTTTTCGAAACAAGAATCAAGTCGCATGAATCGAAAATAATTCCTTGCTATTTCCCCGTCGGCCGCGGAGAACCAGGAAAAGCAAAGGATCTGCTGAGAATGGTAAATATTATTTAAGTTACTTTCAGAACCCGTCCAGGCTTGTTTGGCTGCTTCCTTTGATGACTTCGTCGAAGTTCTTGTCGTAGAAGTAAAGTATTGAATCTGCGAGTGGCTTTATCTGTTTTTCTATGTAGTGCTCATAGTCGATTTTGCTCTCTTGTTTTTGGATTGGTTCAGGGCCGTTCTCAGTCATCACGTAATCTATGATGTTGCTGGTTATCTTGTCAAGTTTCCTCGCTGCTTTCACATGTGGCGGTGTTGTCTTCGTGTATTCATCCACGTCTTTCCGCAGGGCTTTCCTGTAAACAAGCAAAGAATCGTATTCCCCTTTTTTCAGTTTTTTAATAAATTCTTTTACGTATGGTTCGGGCTCTTTCTCGTGGAATACTAAGTCTAACAATTCTAGTTGGAATTTCTTGCTTACCTCTGTCCAGTCCCTTCTTACGAATTCCAGGCCGGTAAAGTCAATTTTTTCCTTTCCATCCTTAACTATTAAGCCCGCATACCTTTTTTTTGCGCCTTCCTCGCTTCCACGAATCCTTGGCATGAAGAACTTAACAAAAACCTTTTCAAACTCTAATTCGAGGAAGCTGTCAACCCCGTATTCGTCTTTAATTTTTTTCTTGTAATAACCATTTAGTTCTTCTTGTATCTCTCCGCCGAGTTTCTCTGCTTCTCCCCTGGACTTGACTTTTAGCTCTGCGAAGACAGAGTCTGTGTTGTGTACTAACACATAATTTGCGAAAAACCTGTGTGTTCCTTCTACTTCAATATCATAAACGTATTCTTGCTTTTCTATCTGCTCTATCTTTTTTACTTGTTGTAGGTCGAATTCATAGTCTTTGATGCGTTTTCTTCTCATATCAACAGATTTTATTGCGGCAAGCTCGTTCTTTCTTTCAAGAATAAATCCTATCTTTTGAGCAAATAAATTTTTATTCTTTATAATTATGTTTTTCGAATAGCTTCCTGTTGAATAAACCTTTTTTTTTCCTTTGTATTTATTGACGTTGTTTTCCTTGAACACTGAGTGTGAAATGCCTGAAAAGTATAACAGTTTTCTAACAGCCTCAATATACTCGTCTTTTGTGGATGTATACTTTATTATGGGTATATTATGTCTCAGCATTACGCTTCCGTCTGCTGAGAATAATCCTCTTAAAAATGCTTTTATGTTTACCTCTTTTTCATTTTGAAGCCATTCAGGTATTTTCTTTTTTCCTTTTTCATCTCTGAAATATTTTGTTATGGGCGCTATTAATTTTAAGCCATTAATAGTTAAATCTCCTTTCCTTGTGTTGGACCACCAGTAATTCTTAATATATCCTTTCTTGATCAGCGGTTTTACAAGTTTTTCAAACACTTCCTCTGCATCTTTTCCAAGCGAAAGCCCTAGATAATAATCCTTGTTATATTTATTGTGGGAATTGTTCCTCCTGAAGCTGCCGTCCCCCACGAAATAGCCCATGAATTCGTACACTTCCTTTGGGTAGTTTTTAGTAATAGTGGCTGCGTTAGGTATCTTTTTGAGTGTTATTATGCTGTTTGCTTTCTTTGATATTTCATCAGGTTTTATTTCTATGAGTCTGTCCAAAACAGGTTTTTTGCTGTTGTTAAAAGCTAAGGTTTGATATGCTATGAGGGAATGGTCTTCTGTAACATCTATGCTCCAATTATTCGTAAAACTGACTCTGTACATTTTTTTCCTAGTATTGTGCCTCATAACATATGGCGCTTTCTTAAACACGCTTTTTCCTTGCCTATCCAGCGTTAACACTTCTAATTCTTTTTTGAAGTTATATTCTTTGCCATCCTTAGAAAATTCGTTTGGTTTTTCAAATAAATCTCTTATCATTTCTTCAGATATCTTTCCTTTTCTTCTCACTATAATTTTTGTATCTCCTCCAACACTATCCCCGTAAATCACTTTGAATCCTTTGCTTTCAAGCTTCTTCGCAGCTTCCTTAATTAGCTTGTGGCCGAAACTCGTGATCGCGTTTGCCATTTCGAAGCTGTAAAACCTGCAGTTCGGGCTTGCCAGGACTCCGTACATGCTGTTCATCAATATCTTTATTGCTCCCCTGGTTAATTCATCTCCTTTATTCCTTGCTTTCTCGCGTTCCTGCCAAAGGTTTTCCAGTAGAACTGGCAGTATTCCTGGCTTCTTGGAAAAACAGGCGCCGTTAGGTGCTTTAATCAGGCCTTCTCCCTTGCTGACCTCTTTGCACCCTGGCCTGTACATCAAAGGGTCTATGTTGAAAGTTCTCATAATGCTTGGGTACAGGCTTTTAAAATCCATTACTGTAACATACTCATAAAACCCTGGTTTTGGATCCATAACATAACCCCCTGTGGTCCTTTCACCTCTCTCAGAGTACTTTGAGGATATAGCCGCGTAACCTCTTTTTCTTAGCTCCCTTAAATACAAAGAATCCAGGCTTGCTATGCTCGCCCGTACCCTGTCCAAAGGCATCCCTGTTAACAAGCTTCTTTGTATGGTTAACTGCATCGCCCCGCTATTTTTGATAATGTCAAGAACAAGCTTTGAGTCCAGTAAATTGTAATCCACGAGTTTTTGCTGGTCTTCCTTGTACGCTTTCTCTATGTCTTCACCTTTGTTCTCGTCTTCAATCAGCTTTGTTTTTTTTGCAAAAGATTTAGCCGCAGTTCCCAGCTTATAATCGTCCAGCCTTACAAAGCTGGTTTTCAGCAAGTGAATCCCGTCCAATAACAAGCGTCCGGGGAAGTCTGCCTTGGAATCTGTGATAAATGATTCATAAACCCTGAGAGAGCACTTATCTGTTGTCCTGCCAAGGTCAAAGTTTACTCCGAGTTGTTTCATTCTTTCTTCCAGGAATTTAAAGTCAAAATCAATCAGGTTCCACCCTGTTATTATATCAGGGTCGTACTCCAATATTTTTTTTCTGAACTCTTCCAACAACTCTTTTTCATTAGAATACGTCTTGGCTTTCTTCAAGCCTTTTTTCTCGGATACTATAAGCACTTCATCTAATTTATTGTCGTTAGTACAAAGAGATACACAGTAAAGATTTTTTCCGTCTATGCTTGTCTCGATGTCTGTTGAAAGAATCTTTAAGTCTTTGTTCTCAGGATTCCAGTTACCTGTGCTTAGTTCAGGCTCGTCAAAGAACAAGTCCGCCCTTACATCTCTTTGCTCGCTTGGATCTCCCTTAATCTGGATGCTTCCCTTAAGGTCTTTATCCATCATGTACCTGTACGCGAACCGTATATCTGCTTCGTAGCAGTCAACCCCTATTTCCTCTAATTGCTTTCTGAACTCTCCGACTTCCTTCGGCAAATTCATAGTAATCCGTAACAATGGCTCTTCCGTGAAACTCTTTAGGTTGCTGTCAGAATAATCAAACTTGCCTAGTTGCTTTGCCTTGTCCAAGTCAGTTTTCTTAATGTAAAAATACGGCTTATAATAGTTCTTGGTGCAAAAACTTTCCCCTGTCTTCACCCGGCCATATAAGTAAACATAAGCCTTCCCATCTTCAACTCGGTAAGTAGGGTATATTATGAAGCCCTCGAATGCCTTGCCACCCATATAAGGATAGGAATACTTCTTTATTTATTAACGTTATTGGTTTTAAGCTTGAAGTTGGCTTAAGCGAAATCTTTAAATACATAGTTCTTTGTTTTAGACAAAGTTATACGCTAAAAAAAGAGTTATAAGGATGTTTTAAATGCTCGGAAAGAAAGGCATGTCCCCGTTAATAGTAACAATTCTCTTAATAGCTTTAGCTGTGGCTCTAGGTGCTATGATTATGAACTGGACTTCTGATGTTGCGGCTTCCGTCCCGGGCGGGTCTTGTGATGATACCGTGATTGAACCCCAGTCTGCCTTTGGCGGGGAGCTTATCTGTTTTGATGAGGAAGAAGGCGTTATACGCTTGGTTGTTAAGAATTCGGGGAGGTCAACTCTTAATTCTCTTGTTTACCGGCAGGTCACCCAGGATATGAGGGTTAGAGATATGGCTATGCCTGATTCTAGACTTAGGCCTGGAGATATCTATGAGGGTACTATAAGGCATGATGGTAATGGGGGTGTTCATTTAGAGCTGATTCCTGAGATCATAGTGGAAGGGGAGCCCGCTCTTTGCACGGATAGGTCTTTGGTGAGGGAGTCAATAGGGCCTTGTCCTAGTTAAGTCGCGGAAAGCTTTTAATAAGTAAAAGGATTCTTCTTCTTGTATGAAGATCGTTTTAGATTTGGATAAGACTCTTGAGGAGAACGCAGGAGGGTATTTTGACAAGGCTAAGAAGGCCAGGAAGAAGATAGATGGTGCTAGGAAAGCCGTAGAACTGGCCAAGGTTAGGCTTGAAAAGTCCCAGCAGAAAAAAGAGCTTGAGGAGAAAAAGCAGTTTGAGGCTCAGGCTCAGAGGTCTAGGAAGAAGGCTTGGTATGAAAAGTTCAGGTGGTTTTTCACTTCTGATGGTTTACTTGTGATAAGCGGCAAGGATGCATCTTCCAACGAGGTTGTTATAAAAAAGCATGCGGAGAAGGATGACTTGGTGTTTCACACGGACATGGCTGGAAGCCCTTTCACAGTCCTTAAAAACCCTGGTGGAAAAGAAGTTCCTGTTCTTTCCAGGGATGAGGCAGCTGTTTTCACTGCTACTTTCAGCAAAGCCTGGGTTCAGGGATTGCGATACGTTGATGTGTTCGAGGTAAACCCGGGTCAGGTTACAAAGGAAGCACGGGCAGGGGAGTACGTTGCAAAGGGATCGTTCATGGTGTATGGGAAGAGAAAGAATCATCACGCTTCGCTAAGCCTTGCAATCGGGTTATACGAAGGAAAAGAAAATCCTGGGGCTGTAATGTCCGGTCCGGAGAGCGCTGTCAGGAAGCATTGCTCTAAGCACGTTTCTTTAAAACAGGGAAGTTCTAAAAAAGGAGATATATCTAAGAAGATAATGAAATACCTGGGGTTGCATTCAAACGATGACGTACTGGCATCTCTTCCTTCAGGCGGTTTTGACATTCAAAAGGACAAGAAGTGATAAAAGTGCAGCTAAAAGAATGTGTAACGATAAGGGTTGGGAAAAACGGTGTGACGAAGACATTACTAGAAGAAATAAGGAAAAACATTGAAAGCAAGAACAATGTTAAGGTAAAGCTTTTGAAAAATTTCGTGGAAGTAAATGATAAGAAGAAAGCAGTGGAAGAGATAAAGCAGTACGTTGCAAGCGACCGCGTAAATGTTAAGGCTATAGGTAATTCTGTACTCGTAGAGCATAAGAAACAACGCAAAAATATATAAATCAAGAACCTTATTGTTCGTTGTATAGCAAAAAAGAGCGTGGAATTTTATGACTGACAGGCTTAAAGACGCTGAACTCCTCGTAAAGTATGGCTTCATAAATAAAGATGATGCGAAGCATTACAAGCTCGATGAAAAAAAAGGGTACTATGTGTTCAGCGGCGAGAAAAAAGAAGATTCAGAAGATTATAATCCTAAGCATGCAGACCAGGAATACGAAGAGGAAGCCAATCTTAACTTTAACGACCAGTACTATCCGACTAATTTTCCAAGGCCGAACAGGAGGTTAAAGCTTGTTTATGAAGCATTTAACATGTCCTTGGAAGAGCTTTACTATTGGTCTATCAACCATATACGCCAAGACGCTGGCTTTCCTAAGATGGTAAAGCTCACAGATGTTTTTTCTGCTTCTGAGAACAGCGCGTTCTTCGGCCAGTCCGCGCAGAGGCTTGCAATCCAGGAGGATAGGGCATCCAGTTTCTTGAGAGGTATAAGTGAATTGGTTAAGACTCTCTTTCAGATAGTAAGGGAGCTTAGGATTATTGATGAAAGGCTTGACATATACCATAATTGGAAGAAGAGCAAGAGCGCTGATTCCACGCTTAAAGGCTTGTTCGCTGACTTCGCCGAGAACAAAGGAGGGCAGATGCAGCCAGGAAGCATATACCACCTTTCAAACCAAGTAGGGTATGCTACTCTTCCCGACTTGTTTTTTAACACAACTGTTTATGACAAGGACAAGATTGATGGTGTGGTTGACGGGATGGGTTTTAACAAGAACGTTAAAGCGGTTCTGAAAAGAAAGCTTTACCAGTTCATTGTCTGGAAGGAAAAAACCGAGCAGGAATTAGAGGCCAGGAGGAAGTTCCAGATCAAGTACTTAAGGCAGCATTATCTTACGATAAAAACTTATATTTCCTGGGTGAAGCCTTACCTGAAACACATAAAAAGATTGACTATGAACGAAGAGCAGATGGACAGCCCGGAACTCATAGGCAGTTTTGAGACTAGTGCCACGGAGATAGAGGTCTTGGCGTACAAGCCTAACAAAGGAAACGCTTTGAACTCATGCGTTCTTATGACTTTCAAGTTTAACACCCGCCCCGTAATGCAGTACCGCCAGGAATACCAGCAAGGACCCGTACATATTGGAAGGGGTGAGATGACCTTGCGCTCATACGCGTGGAGTGACGAGCAGATAGAGATGTATAGGAAGATGCGTGACGCGGAGGACCGCGAACTGTTAGGATTGGCTGATGATCAGTTGAAGTCAGCGATGGACATGCTCGGGGATGACCTTGAGAAATACTTGAACGAGGCAGAGAAATCCTTGGAAGGAAAAGAAGACGAGGAAGGAGGTGCTCCTAAGCAAAAGGAAAAGCTTACAAAGCTTGGAAGCGATGAAACTGTTTTCGGACCATTCGTAAGCCTTATTAAGGGCTTCGGAGATATAGGGAAGGCTTTTGTTCCCGTATCTGCTCTTAAGAAAGATAAGAAGCCTTCAAAGCCTGATGCTAAGCCATCGCCTGCTTTAAAATCTGCTAACACTGCTATGTGGATGGTGTACAATAACTATAAGAAAGCTCACGGCTTATTGTCCTGGTAAAACCAATAACTATATTAATTCTATAACTAATTACTCTTATCTATGGTTAGGACTGATGAAGACCTTGAGAACATGCCTCCTGCTGAAAGGCTTAAAGTGCTAAGGCAGAGGGCGGAGAGGAGGCGGAAGGAATTAGAAGATCTTGAAAAACAGAAGAAAGAAGAAGAGCTAAGAGAACTAGCGGAATTAGAAGAAACAATAAGGGATTTGCAGGAAGAAGAGGAAAAACGTTTTCGTGAAGAAGAGGAAAAGAAAAAGAAGGAACAACAAGAAAGGGAAGCTTCCCTGGAAGAAACCGTTGAAGAAGAAAGCACCACTACAGCACCCGTTCAGGCTTCAAATGATTCTTATTCAACACAGCCTCTTATGCCTCCAGGTCCCAATACGACGTTCTACGACTTAACCAATTACAATTTGTACAACAAAGTAAAAGAATTATCCGAAAAAGCAGGCCAAGAAGGCATAACTGCTGAAGAAAGGAACTTTTTGAGCGGCGTAGCATACCATGTGAACAGGATCCAAAGAGAAGAAACATACACTTCCTCTCAGGACCCGAAGAGCTATTTGTCAAGGACTGGTGGCTTATTAAAAGAGCTTGAAGACAAGTGGAAGTGACAAGAGGAAAAGTTTTATAAACAAAGAATCCAATTATAAGCATATGCAATTCGGCAATAACGATTACATGGGCGGCGACTATTATTCCGCTATGGATCACTTGGATAATACTTCTTTCCAGGCATCAGACCAGCCAGCTCAAGTCGACCCTCAGGGAAACCCTATAGTTCCTGACGACGCGTTAAACTTCACCCCGAGGGAGATAGGAACCACTACAAACCCTATGGGGAACACATTGGAATCACTAAAATCCAGGGTCCGCGAAGGCGCATCAAGGATAGAATTTGAATTCATAGGCCAGGGCAAAGGAAACAGCCAGCAGCCAACACCTGAAAGCTTTGGCGCCGCTGAAAGGCAGGACATGCGCGAGCTTCTAAAGGCTAACGAGATGAAAACAAGCACTCATGCAAGTGTTCATAGTAACAGCCTCGCAGGCTTTACAAAAGAGGGTTTTAACAACGAGGCAAGAGCACAAGCATTGAAAGAGATTAAAAAAGCAATAAATTTCGCTGGTGAAGCCACAAAGGGAGGGGCAGTCGTATTTCATTTAGGGGAATGGCAGCGCCCTTTAAGCGAAGTACAGGACAAGTCAGGAGTAAGGTTTTATGGTTACGAAGGAGAAGAAGATGACGCGGTCAAATTCGCTGTCGACACAAGAACAGGTCAGCCTGCGGGTATCATAAGGAAGGATAAGACGATTTACAGGCCTAAGTTCATAACAGCTGAGGACAAAGGACTGGTTGGGAAGCCAGCTCCTAATGGTGGTACGTTTAAGCCAGGGGATTGGGTGGATATAAACGGCAATAGGATAGATAGGTATACGGATGATGTTAACAAATTGTTTAACAGAGTTCCTCATTTCAACGATAAAGAAACGAATTTCGAAACGGAAGCTCTTACTTGGAAAGACTTGCAGAGAGAAGCTGATGAATATAATAAGAGGAATAAAGGGGCTAATATTCAGCCAGAAGAATTGTATGCTCAGACAGAAATCATTAACCGGGCGTTGCAGGCTAAAGGAGGTTCTTTGTTCCATGCTTATCGGTATGATAATGAGAGGAAGAAGCTTGAGGCGCTTAAGAAGGAGCGCGAGTATTTTCAGCATTTGGAGGAAATTACTCCTGATGAGGAAAAATGGAAGCTAAAGAAAAAGCTTGATAGGTCTCAGTTTGAAACTTTGCCTGAGCACAAGTTGCCCACAGAGATATTAGATGATCAAATAAAATTAGTGGAGGATGGTATGAGGCATATTCATGAGTCTTCTTCTTCTGCGGATGTTCAGGCAACTGAATTCATAGAATCCTTTAAGCATATTAAGTCCGCGGAGAAGTATGGTTTGCAGAGGACTGCTGATACTATTGCTAAGGCTGGTTTGACTGCGATGGAGACGTATAATAAGAATAAGGATAAGTATGAGTTATCAGACCCAATCTATGTTGCTCCTGAGAATTGGGATCCGAGGATGTTCGGCAGCCATCCTGATGAGTACAGGAAGATTATTAATGCTTCCAGGAATAAAATGGTGGAAATTCTTAAGAATCAGGGTAAGGATGAAGATGAGGCAAAAAATCTTGCTAAGCAGCATATAAAAGGGACTCTTGACGTTGGTCATTTGAATTTGTTAAGAAGCCATTTTAAGGGCAAGCCCGAGGATTTCCAGAAATGGATGCTTGATGAAGCAGAAAAATTAGTGAAGGAAGGCTACGTAGGCCATATTCATTTAACAGATAATTTTGGTTATGATGATGAGCATTTAACTCCTGGCCAGGGTAATATTCCTATGAAGGAATTTCTTAAGAGGATGGAAAATGCAGGTGTTAAGGACTTGATTGTTGAGCCTGGGAGTTATAATATTAGCACGTCTATGCCTGATACTTTGGCTTTGATTAACAGCCCTGTTTACGGTGTTGGAAGGGCTCAGAGGTTTAGTAGTGTTCGTAACGCTCACTTTGGTTATAACGCACCAGGTTTTTTTATTGCTGGGGCTTATGTTCCTAGTAATGAGTGGAAGCCTTGGACGGATATACCTTTGGAGTAGAAAATTATATAAAACACAACGCTTAGGTTGTTTTAAAAGAGGTGTGGTTTGATTGGATTTGTCTATTCATAAAAGGCATCATAGTACTAAGAAGAAGTATGCTTCTGTCACGATAGATTTGGCTTACAGGTTTACCAAGGAGATACACAAGGAGTTGAAAGACCTTGTGAAAGCAGTTGTTTTGTTTGGCAGTGCGGCGAGGAAGAAAGAGGATTCTAATGATATTGATATTTTGTTGTTGGTTGATGATGTTTCTATCAGGCTTACCCCTGAGTTGACCCAGGCGTATCGTTTGATGGTTGAGAAGACGGTTGCAAGGGTTTCTCCCAAGATTCATGTGACGAGTATGAAGTTCACGTCTTTCTGGGAGTATATCCGTGCAGGGGATCCTGTTGCTGTGAATATTCTTAGGGATGGTTATGCCTTGCTTGATACAGGTATTTTCGATCCCTTACAATTATTGTTATACCAGGGAAGGATTAGGCCTAGTAGCGAAGCGCTTTGGGCTTATTTTAATCGTGCGCCTAGGAGTTTGCAGGCTTCCAGGGTGAAGATGCTTGATGCGTGTATTGATTTGTACTGGGCTGTTATTGATGCGGCGCATGCTGCTTTGATGAGTATTAACGAGATTCCTCCGAGTCCTGAGCACGTGGCGAACATGCTTGATGAGAAGCTTGTTAGGACTAGGCTTGTTGATAAGAGGCTTCCGGATACTATGAGGAAGTTTTATAATTTGAGCAAGTCTATTATTAACAAGGAGAAAAAGAGTGTTTCTGGTCCTGAGTATGATAAGTTTCTTTCTGAAGCAGAGTCCTTTGTTGAGGCTATGGAGAAGTTCATTAAGAAGTGATTCTTTGAAAACAGATATAAATAATAAGTTTTTTCGTTTTTTTCATGGAGTATTTTGATCGTTCGAAGCGTTCCGTGCTTGAAAAGTTGTTTAAGCCTGATAAGTCGAGGAAGGGCGGGGTGGATGAATTAGCGGTTCCTGTTATTAGTGTTTTGAATCAGAAAAAGGATTTTTATACGACTAGTAGTTGTAGTGGGAGGATTTCTTTGTTCAGGGAGGCTGTTTCTGGGAAGAAGCATGAGTCTGGCTGGCTTTTTGTTAAGCACGGCGTAGTTTCTTTGGACGAGTTGAAGGGTGCTCTTGTGAATCTTCCGTTGGAAAGTATTTGGTTTAGGTGTGAGGCTCCTATTTTTCATATTGCTTGCAGGGATTTGGATGCTGCGAACAGGCTTCTCGTTGTTTGTAGGTCTATGGGTTTTAAGCGTGCTGGTATTGTGGGTAATGGTAGGAGGAAGTTGGTTGAAGTTATTTTTAATGATAAGATGGATGTTCCTGTTGCTTCGGGCGGTGTTCTTTTTGTTGATGAGAAATTTCTTTCTTTCCTGATTAAGAAGGCTAATGTTAAGTTTAGGAAGAATGTTTCTTTGTTAAAAAAATTTGAAAAAGAAATTAAAAAAAATCTTTGATGGCTTTATTTCCTGGCCATTACTACCATTAGTATTACTACTACGATTAGTAGTATTAGTACGAGTCCGCCTAGTAGTACTATGTATGCGTCTCCTTGTAGTCCTAGGAAGCCTCTTTCTCCTACTGTTCTGTCAACCGGTGTTCCTGGTATGACTGTTACGTTTCTTGGTGGTGTTGGCTCTGGTTCTGGTTCTGGTTCTTCAACAGGGCATTCTTCCACTGTGAATGTTAGTAGTTCTGTGTCTGTTGAGCTTCCTGTTCCCATTGGGTACGCGTCTATTTGCAGGTAGTGCGTTCCTGGCTCTGTGTTTTCTGGTAGGACGATTCTTTGGTTCATATTCCTTGTTTCGCCTTCAAATATTTCTATATCTCTCTGCCATTCAAGGTAGTCTACGTCCAGGATGTCGTATCTTAGCATTCCTCTTTCAAGGTCCCTTCTTCCTACGTTTCTTATTTCAACATCTACGTTAAGAGTTCTTTCTTCGCATCTTAGCAGTGTCGGGCTCATTCTCGCGTCTAATATCCTGAGGTCTCTTGTCGCAGTATCCAGGTCTATTTCTATATCCCATGTTTCTCCGTGCCACGCATTGTTTTCGTCTATTCCTCTTACGTCGAGGTCTATTAGGAATGGTGCGTCGAATGGATCTACATCTCTTGGGTCGATTGCGAAGTTAATGACTAGTTCTGCTGACCTGCCGCTTCTCAGCCTGCTTATGAAGTCGTCCAGGCCGTCCGCGTCCCATAAGTCGTCTGAGAATGTTTCTAGTTCTATGTCTTCTATGTCTATGTTTTCTTCAAACGTGTTTTCTACTCTTACTCTTATCTCGATTTCATCTCCGAGTTCCGCTCTTCTGTCAACGATGCCTGGGCTGGTCATTCTTTCTCTTCTTCCGCCGATTCTTACTTCAACTTGGTCTATTACCAGGTTGTTTTCTACTTCTAGGCGTAAGTTTCTTTCCAGGCTTCTTTGTTCTCCGCCTGCGGTTCCTGTAAGCCTTATTGTTCCCAGGTTCCTTGATCCTGCGTCTTCGCTTATTGGTACGTTTAGTGTTGCGAATGCGTTTATGCTTCCGCCTGCTGGTATGGTTGTGCTTGGAAGGTCTAGTGTGAATTCATACCTGTCGTGTACTCCTATTATTTCTCTTTCAAGGTTTGTTATGTCGAATGATCCTGTGTTTGTTATTGTCCATTCCCTTGTTGTGGTTTCATCTCTTTTTTGGTTGCTTCCGCCCATTTCCAGGTGGTCTGCGCTTATTTGTGATGGTTCAGATGTTACGGTTACTTCGTATGCTTGGTATCCTGTTGTGTTTCCGTCTGTTGCAGATACGTTTACAGGGAATGTTCCTACTTGTCCTGGTGTCCATGTTATCATGCCTGTGTCGCTGCCTATGCTCATCCCGCTAGGGTTTTGCACTAAGGCGTATGTTAGTGGATCTCCGTGCGGGCTTGTTGCTGTTACTTGGTATTCGTACGGCTGGTTTAGTGTTGCGCTTGTTACTGGCTGGCTTGTTATGGTTACGTTTTCTGCCAGTGCTTGTTGTACTGTTATTAGAAGCATGGCTATTGTTATGATTGCAAGTATTGTTTTGCTTTTCATCTTGGTTTTCCCCCCTTAAAATATTTTTTTCTTACCTGAAAATGTATTGTTGCTACACATTAGTGAGAAACTATTTATAAATTTTGTGGTAGTTACTCCTGGTTTCATAAGATTTTTCCTTAGGCTTAGTGTTGGCAGCCTTTGCTTAAATAAATTGCTGAAGAAAAATTATCCTTTGTATTTAAACATGGAATTCAGGTCTACTTTGGATTCTTCCATGTGGGAAACATCTTTTTTTTGCTCGTCTTTATTCACAGGTATTTCTTTTGTTTCTTCCGGCTGGTCTTCGGG
Organism: Candidatus Woesearchaeota archaeon; assembly: GCA_003560545.1. Lineage (GTDB taxonomy): Archaea > Nanobdellota > Nanobdellia > Woesearchaeales > 21-14-0-10-32-9 > PWWA01. Next base: position 22,131 of record PWLK01000037.1, read on the forward strand.
TTCTGCTTCTTTTTCCTCGGAGGGCTCGGATTGTTTTTCTTCCTGCTCTGCTGGTGTTTCTTCTGTTTCGCTTTTTTGCTCGTCAGAATCAATTATTTCCTGGACGACCATCTCGTCCTCTGTGTCTTCTTTTTCTTCCTGTTCAACAGGTTTTTCTTCTTTTGCAGGCTCGGTTTCTGTTTGTTTTTTTTCCAAGGGGGCTTGTTGTTCTGGCTGTGGAGCTTTTTGCTCTCCTGCTGGTGTTTCTTCTTTAGATGACGGGACTGCTTTGGAACTTGTCTTTGCCATGTTGTATGCCATGCGTATTGCTTCTGTTTCAGAAGCTGCGAGGCCTGAGCTTCTCAGTGTTTCAGCTAATTTCCTTACATTGTTTTCCGGTATGTCTTTTATTGATTTCATTTCGTATCTCGCCCAAAAAATTTCTTATACAAAAACATATTTTAGTATACAAAACAGCACACACAGGAATAGTATTTAAATTTTTTGATTCTGCACTTTTCATTTCTTCCTGCAAATAAAAACCTTGTCCCTTTGAACATCTTCCTCGTCGATCACAACAAAAAAATCGTTGATAGCACTAACACACTCATCATAATTTCCAGAGCCTTTCAGCAGGCTGAACCCAAAAACACAACCTTTCTTCCCCAAATCCCTCATATCAATAAAAGCTCTTCGCACATCCATGAAATGGTGTGCTGCTGTAACACAAATAACGTAGTCAAAAAGATTTTCTTCAAACAAACCTCTTAAACCCTCAACACCACTTATAAATACATCTTTGCCAACCAAAAATTTCCCTTTAGAATGCCTTAAAACCATGTCTTTGCTGGGCTCAACACCTTTAAAATTACAATTAAAAAAATCACGCGAAAAACAAGTGCCGCAGCCAACATCCAGGATCAAATCATCTTTCTCAGGCCTGACATGTTTGCCTATAACCTTAAGCTTTTCAAACTGCTCCTTTCCATGAAGCTCATCGTAGGAGTGGGAAATAGCGCTGTAATAACCAGAAATGCTTGTTTTGCCCTCGTATTTTTCATTGAAAACCATAAAGAAAAGGAATCTTCCCTGATTAAAAACAATTTCGAATCAATCCCCCAAAAAGTTTAAATAATAAAACGTATATGCCTTTAACAGTTCGCCTTTAAAGGGGGTAAATGAAAAATGAGAAAAACAATGATATTAGTAGTGCTTGCAATGACGGCGTTGCTATTAGTGGCAGGATGCAGTGGCTCAGCTGAATCATCAGAATACCAGTATGACTACGTGCCAGCTGCAGGAGTAGGATGTGGATTTGAAGGAACAATTGAACCAGAACCACAGCCACAAGTAACAACAGTTGCACAAGCATTATGAGGAATGACAAACAAATTTTTTTAATCTTTTTTTTAGTATTTTTTACATTCTAAAACAAAACCTAAGTAGCACGTAGGGTAAGGGGGTCTGCGAATGGCAAGCAAAGCATACAGGAGAAAACAGCAAGTCAAAGAACTGAAAAAGCAGAAGCAAAGCGAAAGGCAAAGACAGGAAACGCAAAAAAAGACGAAGACAACCATTTTTTACGGTGTTGGAGGCATAGCTATAATCGGATTGATATACCTCTTGGTTACAAGTATATCTACAACAGCTTACTTTCCCGGGCCAGGAGATGCTCCTGCAACAGGCCCTGACGACGCAGCTATCACTGTAACCCAGTTCGGCTGCTATACTTGTCCTTTCACGCAAAGCTTTAACAGGGATGTATTCCCCGGAATAATAGAGGAGTATGAAGACAGGGTTAAATTCGCGTACAGGACTATGCCTATATATTCTAATTCAGGAGCTGAGAGGTCTGCCATGGCTGCATGGTGCGCTGAAGAGCAAGGTATGTTCTGGGAGTACCACGCGCAGTTATTCGCCGTGCCTTCCTTTGGCGACTCCACCCTCAGGGGCCACGCTCAAGGCCTTGACATGGATACAGAGCAGTTCAACGAGTGCCTTGAAAGCGGCAGGTACAGGGATGTTGTAAGGGAAGAGTTTAACGAAGGAAGAAGGGCTAGTATACGCGTAACTCCTACTGTTTTTATTAACAACACAGCTATTGAAGGCGACCACGTCAGGCTTGATGGGGCGATGGACGCGGATGTGTACAGGAGAATCCTTAATGACATGCTGGAAAGAAACTCTTAATTTTTTTTCTTTAATTAGCTATTCCTGATATTATTGCTCCTGCTATCATGCTGAATCCAATTGTGAATATTCCTGCAATCAAAACATAGGTTATGGTGCTTGTAACAAGGCTTTTTCCAATGCTGCTCTTCTCGTAAATCTTGTCGCTTCCATTCTCTATGCCGCTGACAAGGTATGTGAGTATGA
>PWLK01000104.1 GCA_003560545.1 Candidatus Woesearchaeota archaeon
GATGGCATCTCACTATTATCAACAAACATTTATTTTCCATATTGTAGTTATTTGTTTTGGGAGAATATTTAAAACAAAAAGCCTTGTTCTCTTATTTAATATGAAGATACTCAAAAGAGACCTCAAACACGGATTAATCGTGTTGAAGGTCACGGATGAAGAAGACCTATGGTACCTAAGCCACACAATAGACCAAGGAGACCTAATCAGAGGCAGGACTGAAAGAAAAATCAAAGTAGGAAACGATGAAAACGCGAAAACCATCCGAAAACCCGTACACTTAAAAATAAAAACAGAAAAAACAGAATACGAACCACAAAACAACTCCCTCCGCGTCCTAGGAACCATAGTTGAAGGCCCGGACGACGTGCCGTTGGGAAGCCATCATTCTTTTAATTTAGAAACAAATGATGAGATAAGCATACAAAAAGAACACTGGCCCAAATACCAACTAAAAAAACTCGAAGAAGCAGAAAAAGAAAAAAACAAGATCTTGCTAGTAGTATTCGACAGGGAACAAGCACACTTCGCGGCCCTAAAAAAGAAAGGATACGAAAAACTAAGCTCTTTGAAAGGAGAAGTCCAGAAAAAACAATTAGAAGAAAACACAGCGAAAAACTTCTACGCAGAAATAAGCAAAAACACAGAAGAATACGTGAAACGCATAAACGCAACAAAAATCATAATTGCAAGCCCGGCGTTCTGGAAAGAATACCTGCTAAAAGAACTCCCAGATGAACTAAAAAAGAAAACAATGCCCGCAACAATAAGCACTGGAAGCGAAGAAGGATTCGAAGAACTGCTAAAAAGAAGCGAACTAGGAAAAGCCCTGGAAGAAGACCGCGCAGCAAACGAACTACGAGCAATAGAAGAAGTAATGAAAGCAATAAGAGAAGAAAAAGCATGCTACGGACTAAAAGACAGCAAAGAAAAAATAGAGATGGGTGCCACGAATAAACTAATCGTAAGCGAAAACCTGTTGAAAGAAATGAAAGAAAAAAACAAATACCAAGAAATAGACTCCCTGCTGCAAACAGCTGAACAAACAAACACAGAAATCATAATCATAACAAGCAAAGAAAACACAACAAAACTAGACGGACTAGGAGGAATAGCAGGAATCCTAAGATGGAAAGCTTGAAAGAAAAAATCCTGGACAAGAAAGAACTTCGAACCTTAGACAAAGAATTCTTACAAAATTTTTTCGAAGAAGAAATAAGCGGGAACAAAAAATTGTTCGAAGCCGTAGAAAAGAAAAGCTTTAACGAAAGAAGCAAAGAGTTCAAAGAATTAAAAAAAATAATCAGGAAGAGGCTTCGAGAAGTTTATGGGGTCTTCACAGATAATCCTTTAAGCAAAGAAAAAAAAGAAAAACTATTGGAAGAACTAAAAGAACCAGGAACAGAAGAAAAAGCAATAAAAAAAATCTTGGAAGCTCATTTATCAAGCAAGGAAAGACTCCCATATTACGGCGCGTTATACGGAACCTTATTCGCAGAAGAAAAGCCAAAAAAAATATTGGACTTAGGCTGCGGGTATAATCCCTTTAGTTACGGTTACCTGGGCTTTAACCCAGAATACGTTGCAAGTGATGTAAGCAAGGAAGACCTGGAATTCATACAAAGATTCTTCGAAACAAAGAAAATAAAAGGAAAAACAATCAAAGCAGACCTCACAAAAGAAGAAAACCTCAAAAAAATAATCAATGAAAGCCAGGAAGCAAGCATTACGTTCGCACTAAAACTCCTGGACACCTTGGAAGCAACAAGGAAAGGAAGCAGCGAAAAACTCCTTTTAAACCTTAAAAGCTCCCAAATCCTTGTGAGCTTTCCAAAGAAGACCATAAGCGGAAAAACAAGCATAAAAAGCGAAAGGAAATGGTTCCAAGACATAATCATGAAAATGCTTGCTAAGGGCTGGAACTCACAAATTTATGTATTTGGAGATGAATATTATTACTACTTCCGCAACAGACAGGTTAAAAAAACCACGATTAACCAATAGTAAAAAATCGTAACATTTTTAAAGTAGTTAATTATTATTATTCCTAAAAAAGGGGTGGGTGAGAGCGCCCTAACAAAAAAAAGGGGGTTTTGTAACAATGATTGTAAAAGAAGAATTTTTAAGCAAGCTGAGAAGATACTTCTCGTTAAACCTGTACGAAGTAAAAATCTGGACGGCACTCCTAAGCAGAGGCGTGAGCACAGCCGGAGAACTCTCCGACATTGCAAACGTGCCAAGGAGCAGGTCTTACGACGTCTTAGAAAGTCTTGAGAAAAAAGGCTTTGTCATAATGAAACTGGGCAAACCCATAAAATACATCGCGGTACCCCCAAAAGAAGTCGTTGAAAGAGTTAAAAAAAACATCAAGACAGACTCAGAAACAAGCATTAAAAACCTTGACAGCCTGAAAAACACAGAAGTCATCGATGAACTAAACTCGTTGCACACACAAGGCGTTGAACTCGTAGAGCCAGCAGACCTCTCCGGAAGCTTAAGAGGAAGGCATAACCTGTACAACCACCTCGAAATGACCATAAGAGGAGCAGAAAAAACAGTAAGCATAATGACCACAAGCCAAGGCTTCCTAAGAAAAGTAGAAGGCCTTTCAGACGTATTCAAAGCCCTAAAGAAAAGAGGGGTAAAAGTAAGAATAGCAGCGCCTTCCAACAAAGAAACTGAACACGCATCAAAAGAACTTGCAGGAATCGCAGAGGTAAGGCAGACAAACGCAAAAGCCAGATTCGTAGTCGTAGACGGAAAAGAAATCGTTTTCATGATAATGGACGACGCAGAAATACACCCAACATACGACATAGGAATCTGGATAAACTCGCCGTTCTTCTCCAACGCAATCGAAAACCTATTCGAAGCCGCATGGAAAAGCATGAAAGAAGTAAAAGTTAAGGCGAAATAAAATTATTCTTTTAAATTCTTTTTTTTAATAATAAAAGAGTTGGTAGATTGAAAAAAAAGAACGAAAGCGGACTGGCAATAGCAAGCCTGGTAACAGGGATTCTCAGCGTAATCCTCTTGTTTATTCCAATAATACCTCAACTCCTGGCAGTAGCCGCAATAATAACAGGGATCATAGGCATAAAGAAAAAACAAGGAGTAATGGCAATAATAGGATTAGTGCTTGGAAGCCTGTCAATAGTAATGACAATACTAGTAATAGTAGCGCTCTTCGCATTCTTCGCAGTACCACACAGCGAAATAGTAGTTGTTAATACAACACCTGCAAACTAAAGAAAAGCAAAACCATTAAATAATAAAATAGTACATTCTCAGGCTTATGAAAGATATTGTGGGGCAGCTAACAGGTTTAGAGAGAAAAATCCTTCCTTTACTGGTAAAGCAGGACTTTGAAGCGTTGGAGCTTGCCAGGAAAACAGGTTTGCAGGAAGTGGAAGTCCTAAGGGCAGGCCAATGGCTGCAGAACAAAGGCCTTGTAGTAATTGAAAGAGAAGAAGAAGAAATCGTTGTTCTTGACAGGAACGGAAAGGAATACGTGGAGAAAGGCCTCCCAGAGAAAAGGTTTCTCAGAGCACTAAATGAAGGGGCAACCACTGTAAGTCAGGTGCTGAAAAAAGGTGTTTCCAAGGAAGAAATTAATATTTGCATAGGAATCCTCAGAAAGAAAAACGCTGTCATCGCAACAAAGGAAAAAGAGCTTTCTTTCACAATAACTGAAGAAGGAAAAAAGATTCTTAAACAAAAAAGCCTTGAAGAAAAGCTGCTTGAAAAAAAATTTCCTTTAAAGGAAAAAGACTTGAAAGCAGAAGAAACTCATGCTGTTAAAGAATTGCTTAAAAGAAAGAACATCCTGAAGAAAGATAAGAAAAAAACATTTACTTTGAAAGCCACGGATAAGACAAAGAAAAGCAAAGAGCTCAAAAAAGAATTAAGCCAGGAATACGAAGAAAAACTCACAAAGGAAATGCTCAGGACAGGGTCTTGGAAAGGGAAAGAGTTCAGGGCTTATGATGTGAAAAGCCATGTCCCAAGGATTTATCCTGGGAGGAAGCACTTCGTCACAGAAGCCACAGAATACATAAAAAAAATCTGGTTAGAACTAGGATTTGAAGAAATGACAGGAGGCGAAGCCCAAAGCGCGTTCTGGGATATGGATGCTTTATTCGTGCCGCAAGACCATCCTGCGAGGGAGATGCAAGACACATTTTACCTGGAAGGAAAAGCAAAGCTTCCAAAGAAATACCTTGAAAAAGTAAAAGCAGCACACGAAACAGGAGGGGACACAGGCAGCAAAGGATGGCAGTATAAGTTCTCGGAAGAAATATCCTCTCAGGTAATGCTCAGAACGCATACAACTGTGCTGAGCGCCTTGACTTTATCCAATCTAAAAAAAGAAGATCTTCCAAAAAAATATTTTACAGTAGGAAAAGTTTATCGTAACGAAGCCCTGGACTGGAAGCACTTATTCGAATTCCACCAGGTAGAAGGAATTGTGGTTGACCCGGAAGGAAGCCTAGCAAAGCTAAAAGGCTACTTGAAAGAGTTCTTCCTCAAAATGGGGTACACAGACGTCAGGATAAGGCCTGCTTACTTCCCCTACACCGAGCCAAGCGCAGAAGTAGAAGCATACAACCCAAAGAAAAAGGAATGGGTTGAGCTTGCAGGCGCAGGCATATTCCGCCCAGAAGTCACAAAGCCTTTGCTGGGCTTTGAATGCCCTGTCCTTGCATGGGGTATGGGGATGGAAAGAATCATAACAGCTTACTATGATATAAAAGACTTGAGAGAGATATATAAGAATGACTTAGAGCAAATAAGAAACGCGAAAATGTTCATAAAAAAATGAAAGGTGAAGAAGTAATGGCTAAAAAAAATTATGAAAAAATAAAGGTAAAAAAGTCTGATAGGAAAATACAGATAGCGGTGCTTGGCTCAAGCAAAGTTATAACCACTAAAGAAGCTTACAACCTTGCATACGAAGTAGGAGAAGAACTTGCAAAGAAAAAAATAATAACCTTGACAGGAGGAGGCCTCGGTGTTATGGAAGCAGCTTTGAAAGGAGCTAAGAAACACAAAGGAATTACCCTTGCCATAGTCCCCTGGGAGAGCCATAAAAAAGTTAATGATTACGCAGATATAGTCGTAGCTACAGGGATAGGATGGAGCAGGAATAGCATAAACATAAACAGCTGTGACGGAGCAATAATCGTCGGCGGTGGAGCAGGAACCCTTAACGAGGCAACATACGCTTATATGATGAGCAAGCCAATAGTCGCCCTGACTCCGAGTGGAGGGATGGCTTTAGAGCTTGCAAACAGGTACTTCGATGTTAGGAAAACAGAATATATTTACGGAGCTGAAACAGCTAAAGAAGCAGTTGATCTCATATTAAAACTTGTAAGGAAAAAAGACAAGAACCAAAAAGAGTCGGAACTGGATAAGGACTTGTTAAACAGAGAGGAAAAACAAGACTGGAATATAATAGAAAAAGAAAAGAAAAAAGGAATAAGAATGAAAAAGAATGCCAAAAATAAATCTTGACAAGGAACGAGTATTAAAACTAACAGGCAATAAAATAGGGGATGAAGAGCTCAGAAAAACATTGGGCTTCCTCGGAACAGATGTTGAAAGCATTACGAAAAACGAGATAGAAGTAGAAATATTTCCTAATAGGCCTGACTTGCTATCAGAAGAAGGACTTGGAAGAGCTCTGAAAAGCTTTACAGGAAAAGAAAAAGGCTTAAAGAAATATTCGGCGAGGAAAAGTGATTACAAAGTCATAATAGAAAAAAGTGTTGGGAGTGTAAGGCCTCACACCGCGTGTGCTGTAGTTAAAGGATTAAAGCTTGACGAGAAAAAAATGGAGGATATAATAGAAATACAGGAAAAACTGCACGTCACTTACGGGAGGAACAGGAAGAAGTGCGCGATAGGAGTATATCCTTCGGAAAACATTGATTTTCCTGTTAGTTATAAGGCTTTGCCTGTGGAAAAAATAGTTTTCAGACCTCTTGATTCAAAAAAGGAGATGGGTGCAAGCCAAATATTGAAATTTCACGATAAAGGAAAGGAGTACGCGCATTTACTAAAGGGAAAAAAGCATTATCCTTTATTCGTGGATGGGAAAGGAAGTATTATGAGCATGCCACCCATTATTAATTCTGAAGAAACAGGAAAAATAAATAAAAAAACAAAAGATGTTTTTGTTGAGTGCAGTGGGCATGATTTCAGGGTTTTGAGCAAGGCTTTGAACATGGTTGTAACTGCTTTATCAGATATGGGTGGTAGTGTTTATGAAGTGGAATTGGTTAATGAAAACAGGAAAACCCCTGAACTCATTCCTGAAGAGATGTACTTGGATAAGGAATACGCTGAAAGCCTTATAGGCAGAAGTTTTTCTGATAATGAAATAATTGGAAGCCTTGAAAGAATGGGCTTTGGTGCTTCTAAAAAAGGAAAGTCTTTCAAAGTGCTAATTCCTTGTTATAGGACTGATATATTGCACCAGGCTGACTTAGTCGAAGATGTTGCTATAGGTTTTGGATATAATAATGTAGGGGAAGAAAATGAACGGCCTGAAACACCTGGAAAAGAGGATTTTAGGGAAGAATTAAAAGAAAAAATAAGGGAAATAATTTCAGGTCATGGATTGGTTGAGGCCAGGAATTATAATCTTTCTAATAAAGATTTTCAGGAAAAATATTTTGGACGGGGAAGAATTGTTGGGATAAAGAATTATTTGTCTGAAGAATATAACTCTTTAAGGTATAATATTTTGGTGTCTTTGCTTAAGGCTTTAAAGGTTAATAAGCATCACGATTATCCTCAAAGCTTTTTTGAGCTTGGAAAGGTTTTCTCTAAGGATTCTTCTGAGGAGAGTGGTGTTAAGGAAGAGGAAGCTTTAGGAGTTGTTTTTTGTGGTGTTAATGCTAATTTTAATTTGGCCAAGCAGCATCTCGATTCAATTTTTTCTTTGCTTGGCTTAAAATATGAGTTGGTTGAGGGTAAAGATGTTTTTATGATCAAAGGTAGGTGTGGTGTTGTTAAGTTTAAAGGTAGGAATATTGGTTTTTTGGGTGAGATAAGCCCTGGAGTGCTTGTTGATTATGATTTGGATGTTCCTGTTAGTGGTTTTGAGATTGTTCTTGATGATTTGTTTGGTGAATTTTAGGTGTCACCCCTTGTTTTCCTATGGAATAAAAAACAAAATTTTTTTTGAGTTGTTTTTTTCTGTGTTTTTAATCAAGAATTTTTTAATTTTATTTTAGAACTATTTTTGAGGTTAAGTAATTTTTGTCTGTTTATAATTTTGTTTTAAGTTTATTTTTTTGCTGATAAATATTTTTTTTATTGATTGTTTTGATTTGTTTTTATATATTATTTTTTGTTTTATTTTGTTATTCTGTTTTTGGTTTTGTTCTTTGTTTTTAGATTAAATGTGTTTTTTTAATATATTTTGTTAAATATATAATATAATTTTTATTATTTATTTATAATAATGATTTGTATAATGTTTTAATTGATGTTTTTATATAATATATTAATAAAAAAATAATTATTTACTATATAGAAGAATTTTTTATGGAAAAACAAAAAAACATTTTTTGGATTCAAAAAAAAAGATTTATAGACGACAAATCAATAAAATTTTTTTAAACCAATTTTGTTTTTCAAAATAATTTTCCATAGGAAATAAAGGGGTGGGTCATGCATTTTATAAAATAGCTAAAATAAAGCGTATAAAAGAAAAATATCAAAAAAATAACATATTTTCCAAAAGAAGAATATTTATAAAACCTTGCTTTCTACTGGAAAATTATGGTGCAAGACAACCTACAAGGATTCTTCGAAAAATTCCTAAAAAAAGAAACAATCTTCAAAAACAAAAAAGTCCTGCAATCAAACTACATACCAGGAGATATAAGCCATAGAGACGAACAAATAAACCAAGTAGCACAAGTACTAGCACCAGCACTAAAAAACGACAAACCGAGCAACCTCTTCATATATGGAAAAACAGGCACAGGAAAAACACTGGTAACAAAATACGTAGCGGAACAAATGGAAAACCTGGCCAAAGAAAGAGACCTCCCACTACACATCCTGTACATAAACTGCAAGCTCAAAAAAATCGCGGACACAGAATACAGGCTGATAGCAGAACTAAGCAGGTTCTTCGGAAAAGCAGTACCACCAACAGGACTTCCAACAGACGAAGTATACAACATATTCTTCCAAGCCTTGGACCAAAGCGAAAAAGTAATTGTAATAATCCTGGACGAAATAGACCAACTAGTAAGAAAAGCAGGAGACGAGATAATATACAACCTGACAAGAATAAACTCAGATCTTAAAAAAACACAGCTAAGCATAGTGGGAATAAGCAACGACTTAATGTTCGCAAACAACATAGACCCCAGGGTGAAAAGCAGCCTCTCAGAAGAAGAATTATTATTTCCACCATATAACGCAGTACAAATACAAGACATACTAAAAAAAAGAGTTGAACACGCATTCAGGCCAAAAACAATAGAAGAAGGAGTAATACAAAAATGCGCTGCATACGCAGCAAGAGAGCACGGAGACGCAAGAAGAGCACTAGAACTGCTGAGAGTAGCAGGAGAACTATCTGAACGAAAAAACAAGGAAAAAGTAAAAATAGAAAATATAGATGAAGCAGAAGACAAAATAGAAAGAGACAGACTAATAGACATGGTAAAAACACACCCTAAACAATTCCAAACAACACTATACCCAATACTCATACTAAACCAAGACAAAAAAAGACAAGTACTAACAGGAGACATCTACGAATTATACAAAACAATATGCAATAAAACAGGCCTAAGACCTCTAACACAGAGAAGGGTTTCAGACATAATAGCAGAACTAGACATGCTCGGAATAATAAACGCCAAAGTAATAAGCAAAGGCAGATTTGGCAGGACGAGAGAAATAAACGTATCCTTGAGCAAGTCAATAGAAAGAAAAATAGTATCCATACTGGAAGAAGAACTAGGCCTGAGTGGATCAAAACTAGTAGAAAAACCTGTTCTATACTAAAATGGGCAGCACACTAAATTCCCTTATAGAAAAAGGAGTACTTGTAAGCCCTGAACTAATTGAAAAAGAAGTAGATGAAGAATTAGTCAAAGAAATAACAGAATTCTTCGGGGACAGCCTCGACTACCTAGATGAAGAAATAATAAATAATTTCAAAAAACAAAAACAGGAAAACGAAAAAGAAAGCCCTGTAACCATAATACAAACATATAACAACCCCCCCAAAAAAAGAACTTACCAAGACTTTGTCAAAGTCTTCAACAACCGCTACGACAACATAGCCAGCATACTAAGAACGAGAAGAGAGCTTGAAGGCACAACCACAATATCACGATTAAAAGACATGCAGAACGAAAGAGTTTCAATAATAGGAATGATACAAGACAAAAACTACACGAAAAATCAAGCGATAATACTAAAACTAGAAGACCCTACAGGAATAACAACAGTCATAATAAGAAAAGACGACAACAACAAAGAATTATATGAAACGGCAAACGACTTAGTCCTTGACGAAATAATAGGTGTAACAGGAAGGACTGCTAAAGACGCAGTATTCGCAGACAAAATAATATTCCCAGAAATACCATTAAACAAAGAACTAAAAAAAGGCAGGGAAGAAGAATACCTTGTATGCCTAGGAGACACGCATTTCGGTTCAAACGTGTTCATGGAAAAAGAATTCAAAAAATTCATAGACTGGATAAACGGCAGGGTGGGAAGTGAAGAGCAAAAAAACATTGCAAAAAAAGTAAAATACCTCGTTCTCACAGGAGACATAGTAGAAGGAGTAGGAGTATACCCTTCACAGGAAGAAGATCTTGAAATAAAAGACATTACAGAACAATACGAGGAAGCCGCGAGATGGATAAAACAAATACCAAGCCATATACACATAATAATAACAACAGGAAACCATGACGCAGGCCGATTATCCGAGCCCCAAGAGCCGCCGCCAATAGAATTCTCTAAATCATTATGGGAAATCCCTAACGTAACAATGATAAGCAACCCAGGATATGTAAATATAGGAAAAACAAAAGACTTCCCTGGATTCGACTTATTATTATACCATGGAGGATCTTTAATATATTACGCTGATAACATACCAAGCATAAGAAGCCTTGGAGGCCAAAAAAGATCTGACTTAATCATGAAATTCTTATTACAAAGAAGGCATTTAGCACCAACACACGGAAGCACTTTGTACCTTCCAGATGCAGAGAAAGACTACTTGCTAATAGACTTAGTCCCTGACTTTTTCATAACAGGACACATACACCGGTCAAGCGTCTCAGAATACAGAGGTGTGAGTATGATAAACGCGTCTTGCTGGACAGAAACAACAGATGACCAAGTAAAAAGAGGATTAGAACCTTTGCCAGCAAGAGTTACTTTGATAAACCTAAAAACAAGACAGCCAAAAATAATGAATTACCTTGGAAAAGAAGCCAAAGAAAAAGAAAAGGAAAAAGCCAAGCAGGCAAAGCAACTAGACTAAAAAAATGGAAGCAAGCAAGCAAACAGAACAGTACTTCAAATACTTAAAAGATGAATCTTTAAGAATATACAAAATAGCTGGGGAAGCAAGAAAGAAAGGCCTTGACCCCGAAGAATACGTCGAGGTAAAGCTAGCAGAAAACCTTGCTGAAAGAGTAATAGGCCTGATAAGCGCCGTAGCACCCCAGCTAGGAGAGACAAACGCGATTAACAGGATAATGGAATTAGAAAAGCAATACGGCGCACTTGACTGGAGAGTAGCATTCCAGATAGCATTAGAGATCGCACAAGAGAAGCATTCAGAGTTTAAAGACAAGAAAGAAGCAATGGAGATAGGGATACGAACAGGCTTTGCGTACGTAACCCTTGGAGTTGTCTCTGCTCCATTGGAAGGCTTTACAAACCTTGAAATAAAAAACAGGAGGGATGGAAAAGGAGAATACTTCTGTCTTAACTACGCAGGACCTGTACGAGCCGCAGGAGGCACAGCCGCCGCGGTTTCCGTGCTAATCGCTGACTACGTGCGCAAGCACATGGGGTACGCTGAATACGACCCGGACGATAAAGAAGTCAAAAGGTGCCAGGCAGAACTAGAAGATTACCATGAATACGTTGCAAACCTACAATATTTTCCGAGCAAAAACGAAAGCGAGTTCTTAATGAAACACGTCCCTGTGGAGATAAGCGGGGATCCATCAGAGAAATACGAGGTAAGCAGCGCGTTACTCAAAGACCTCCCAAGAATACCCACGAATAACTTGAGAAGCGGGTACTGCCTCATTCACAGCGCTTGCATACCATTAAAAGCGCCAAAACTATGGGCAAAACTCGATAAATGGGGAAAAGAAATGAATATGGATCATTGGAATTTCCTTAAAGAATTCCTGGAAATCCAATCCCAAGCAAAAACAAAAGGAAAAAAGAAAAAAGAAGAAGCAAAAATACTTCCTGACTACACGTACATCTCCGACTTAGTAGGAGGCAGGCCAGTCCTAGGACACCCTATGAAGCAAGGAGCTCTAAGGCTTAGGTACGGGCGTTCAAGGGCTTCAGGTTTTTCCTCACAAGCAATTCATCCTGCCACGATGCATGTTACTAACGGGTTCGTGGCAATAGGCACACAGCTCAAAGTTGAAAGGCCTGGAAAAGCAGCAGCATTCTCAAGCTGCGACACAATAGAAGGGCCTGTTGTTAAGCTGAAAAACGGCGATGTAAAACTCATTGAAACAGAGGAAGAAGCTAAAGAAATAAAGGACGATGTCCTCGAAATATTATACACAGGAGACGTCCTCATAAATTATGGGGATTTCCATGACAGGAATCACAAATTAGTCCCGGTAGGTTACTGCCAGGAAATATGGATACAGGAACTTGAAGAAGCAGCAAACAAGATTCATTGGACTATAGACCCAGAAAAAATATCTGACTTAATACCTATAGACTCTGATAAAATATGGGCTTTGATAAAAAGACCTTTGAAAACAAAAACAAGCTTTGAAGCCGCCCTGGAAATCAGTAAAGCACTAGAAATACCATTACACCCTATTTACACATACCACTGGAATGCTATAAGCAACGAAGAACTAGTTCTTCTAAGGAAATGGGTTAAAACAGGGAAGAAAGAAAAAGATCTTGTTATCCCTCTAAAAAAAGAAAAAAGGTTCTTAGAATTAATAGGATTGCCTCACAAGCAGAAAGGAAGCGAAAGCGTCATAATAGAGAAAGGCCACTCTGAAGCTTTATTGCACTGCCTGTCCACAATGCTGCCTGAAGCTGAAGCAGAAAAAAAGATAAGGAATTCAAATACAACGCTGGAAGCAGTAAATGAACTGTCCTTCGTAAAAATAAAAGACAAGTCCGGGACATTCATAGGGTCGAGGATGGGGCGTCCTGAGAAAGCCAAGATGAGAAAGCTAACAGGAAGCCCTCACGTATTATTCCCTGTCGGAGAGCAAGGAGGACGGCTGAGAAGCTTCCAGGCGGCCATGGAAGCCGGCAAACTAGTTGCAGACATACAATTGTTCAAATGCGAATGCGGGAACAAAACTCCTTTTAAGGTATGTGAGAAATGCTCTTCAAAGACAAAATTAATCAGGCACTGCAATATTTGTGGGGAGACAGAAGGCTGCGATCATAACAGCCTTTCATATACCAAGGCAACTATGAACGTAAAGCAGTTAATAGAATCTTTAAAGAAAAACCTTGGAACAAAAATACTTCCTGACCTTATAAAAGGTGTGAGAGGAACAAGCAATAAAGAGCATGTCTCGGAACACTTAATTAAAGGAATACTACGGGCGAAACACAACTTGTCTGTTAACAAGGACGGAACTATTAGGTATGACACTTCAGAGTTAGCATTAACCCATTTCAAGCCTTCAGAGATAGGAACAAGTGTTGAAAAGCTTAAAGAAATGGGTTACGAAAAAGACATACATGGAAAGCCTTTGATGGATGAAAATCAAGTGGTTGAATTAAAAGTACAAGATATTGTGCTGCCGTGCTCTCCTTTAAGCCCTGATGAGCCAGCGGATGAAGTGCTTTTCCGGACAGCTAATTTCGTGGATGAGGAGCTTGAAAAAGTCTACGGGTTAAAAACTTTTTATAATTTAAAATCGAAAGAGGACTTGGTAGGGCACTTGGCAGTAGGTCTTGCACCTCATACTTCTGCAGGAATAATAATAAGGATAATAGGGTTTTCGAAAACACAAGGATTTTTTGCACATCCTTACGTGCACGCGGCGATGAGGCGTGATTGTGATGGTGATGAATCATGTATCTCTCTTTTAATGGATTCTTTCCTTAATTTTTCAAAGAAATACCTGCCTTCTAGCAGGGGGAGCACGATGGATGCTCCTTTGGTTCTTACTTCGAAGATTATTCCCACTGAAGTAGATGATATGATATTCAATGTTGATGTGGCTTGGAAGTATCCTTTGTCGTTGTACAGGGCTGCTGAAGAATACAAGCCTACAAGCACTGTGAAAATAAAAAGAATAGCGCATGCTCTTGGTACTGAAGACCAATACGAGAATATAGGGTTTACACACGATGTTTCAAGTATTAATCATGGCGTTCTTTGTTCTGCTTACAAGTTGCTTCCAAGCATGGCTGATAAGGTGAGGGAGCAGATGGATGTGGCTGTGAAGATAAGGGCTGTTGACCAGAAAGATGTTGCTAAGCTGGTTATTAACAAGCACTTCATAAGGGATACAAAGGGTAATCTTAGAAAATTTTCTTTGCAGCAGTTCAGGTGTGTTAATTGTAACGAGAAGTACAGGAGACCTCCTTTAATAGGGAGTTGTTCTAATTGTAATGGTAAGATTATTTTTACTATTACTGAAGGCAGTATTATAAAATATCTTGGATACATGCTTGATCTTGCTGATAAATACGAGATTGATATTTATACAAGGCAAGTGATTGAGCTTACCAGGACTAGGATTGAAGGTGTTTTTGGTAAGGAGAAAGAAGTTCAGAAAGGCCTGGATTCATGGCTTTCTACTACTGCATAAATCATATTTTTGCGTAGAAGCTATGCCTTGCACCGCACACCTGGCATTTTATGTAGTATATGTCTCCTTCCTTGCTCATCTTCGTGTCGGGTTTTCCGCATTCTTTGCAGAACACGAATTCTTCTGCGTACGACCCTATTTTCTCATTTATCTTAGGAGCGGGTATTTTTGATCCGAATATGACTGCTTGTCCCCTGAAATTTCCCGGGGTTGCGAGTTCTTTCAAGACGTATTTTAGGAGGTGTTGCTGGTTCCTGCCAAGGGTGCTTGCTATCTGGGTGAAGTTGCTGATTATTGTTTTATTACCTTCTATTCTTCCTTTTACTTTTGGTATTTCAAACCTTTCTTTCCCAGCTACAGGCTCAGGGAGGTGTTCCTTGGCTTCTTTCAGCATCTTCTCATAATCCATGTTTTCCTCGTATTCACGCTCTTTTTATATTTCTTTGCCTTTTTTTCCACAAACTTTAAATAAAACTTGTTCGTAGGTGTTTGTTATGAGCGCAGTTCCTAGGATGGATTGGTATACAACAGTCCTAGTTGATATGCTGTGCTTCAAACACAAGATTAAGCCTTGCGTGTTATGAGCCCTTACTTTTTGTTCCGGGTTTGTAATGCGCGTGCAAAGGCTGATTAGTTCTTTGACGTTTCAAACCCGGTACTTGTGAGTGTTCTGACATGCTTGGTATGCCATTGGAGGTGGTGAAGATGCCAGAGTGTGTGTTGTGCAGGGAGGCCGTGACGAACCCGGTTTGCCCTGATTGCCTCGCAGAACAGGTTGCTGCGTGGCTGGGTGAGCGAGAGCCAGGCCTTTTAAGCGAGTTAAGGGTTAGGACGAGGCAGATGAGCCTGCACTTGTTTGATGAGGATAAGTGTGTTATTTGCTTTAAGGGTATGGATATCTGTGCTTACTGTTACACTGAGCACATTTTTGACTGGCTGAAAACCACGAAGAACTTGGAGCTTGTGAATGGTTTTCTTTCTGCGTTTCATTTCGACTTGGAAAGGAAAGGTTATGTTAAGCGTGCAGAGGAAGAGGGTTTTGTTTTAGCCTGATTTTTTTCTTTTTTTATCCAAAAATTATTTTCTATATTGTAGTTATTTCGGGTTTTAGACGGTTGTTTTTTATCTACATTATAGAAGAAAAATCACAATACATTCCACAAGAAACAAAGGGGTCTGATTCGTATACTGGTGTACTTAGAATCGATTTTTTTTCGTCCAGAAACCCTCTACTCATAAATCTCCACAGGAAATAAAGGGGGTTTAAGTGCTCCAAAAAACAGGTTCCGACATTTATATGCCAATATAAAAGCATTTATAAAAGAAAACGTATTACCCCTTTAAAAGGCGACAAAATCGCACTTAACGCCAAAGGGGGGATCCACATGGCACAAAAAGAAGCTGTGAAAGCAAAAAAAGAATCATTCGACCCACACGAAAACATAAGCGTGGTAAACATAGTCGTAAGCACAAGCCTGGAACACGACATACCATTAGAAAAAATGGCAGCCACACTAAGCAACACAGAATACAACCCAGAACAATTCCCAGGCCTCGTAATAAGAATCAAAGACCCAAAAACATCCGCGCTAATATTCAGCTCAGGAAACATAGTCTGCACGGGAGCAAGAAGCCTAGAAAAAGTAGACGAAAGCATCCAGAGAATAATCGAAAGCGTAGAAAAAATCGGCATAAAAATCAAGATAAAACCAAAAATCAACGTACAAAACATCGTAGCAAGCGGCAACATAGGAATGGACTTAAACCTAAACACATTAGCGATGAAACTAGACAACACAGAATACGAACCAGAACAATTCCCAGGCCTAGTCTACAAGCTAATGGAAGCAAAAGCAACATTCCTGTTGTTCAGTAACGGAAAAATCGTATGCACAGGAACCAAATCCGAAGAAATGGTACACAAAGCAGTAGACATGCTCATAGCAAACCTGAAAAAGCTGAAAAAATAACGAAAAAACTTCAGCAAACTTTTTTTAGAGGAACAAATTCCCTGCTATAACACATACTAGAAGGTAGACCCTAAATGGACGCCAAAGAACAAATCGACAAATTCCAAGAATTCTTCGAACTAAACTACCATGAAGAACTACTCCACAAAGCAAGCCAAACAGAAGAAAGCATCGTCGTAGACTTCCCCGAGCTCGCCAAACACGACTTAGCACTCGCAGAATCCCTCCTGGAAGAACCAGAAGAAACAATAAAAGCCGCAGAATACGCAATAACCAGATTCGACTTAGGACACGACGCAAAGATAAACGTTCGCTTCAGAAACCTCCCAGATTCCTCAAAGATAATCATAAGAGATATAAGAAGCAAGCACCTAAAAAAAATCTTTGAATTCCAAGGCATAGTAAGACAAAAAACAGATGTAAGGCCACAAGTAACAAGCGCAAAATTCGAATGCCCAAGCTGTGGGAACCTAATAAATGTATTACAACTAGACGCGAAATTCAAAGAGCCCACGAATTGCAGCTGCGGCAGAAAAGGAAAATTTCGGTTGCTAGACCAAAGCCTTGTAGACGTGCAAAAACTCGTCCTAGAAGAAAGCCCGGAAGACCTCGACGGAGGAGAACAACCAAAGAGAATAAACGTATTCCTAAAACAAGACCTTGTAAGCCCGATGAGCGAGAAAAAAACCAATCCGGGAAGCAAAATAAAAATAGTTGGAATTTTAAAAGAAGTCCCGGTAAACCTCCCGACAGGAGGACAAAGCACGCGTTACGATTTAATATTTGAAGCAAACTACGTAGAACCACTACACGAAGAATTCACAAGCCTAACACTATCCAAAGAAGAAAAAGAAGAAATACAAAAAATCTCCAAAGACCCCAAGATATACGAAAAATTAACCAAAAGCATAGCGCCCACTGTTTACGGACACGACAGGATAAAAGAAGCATTATTACTACAATTATTCGGCGGGAGAAGAAAATCCCAGGACGACGGAGTCGTAAGAAGAGGAGACATACACGTACTACTAGTAGGAGACCCGGGAAGCGGTAAAAGCCAGCTCTTAAAAAGAGTATCCCACGTAGCACCCAAATCAAGATTCGTATCAGGAAAAGGAGCTAGTGGTGCAGGCCTATGTGTAAGCCCTGAAAGCACTGTATTGCTAAACCCGGGCGGCATGGAAAGCATATCAAGGGCTGTGGAAAACAATATGACTCACCCCGAATTATACGTTGAAGGTGTCTGGAAACAAGAGGATGTCAAGAGCTTCAAGATACAAAGCCTTTCCAACGACTTAAAACTCCACTCAAAGCACCCCTCAGCGATATGGAAGCTTAAAGCCCCAGGGGAAATGGTTAAAGTAAAGCTAAGGAATGGCATGGAGATAGAGCTGACAGAGAACACAAAGCTCTTCACAATTGAAAAAGGAAAAACTTTTTGGAAGAAAAGCCTAGACATCGAAGAAGGAGACTTTGTCGCAACGCCCAGAAAGCTTCTCCCAGGAAAAATAAAAGAGCAATACGTAGCAGATATTATTTCCTCGAACCCTGTTGTGCATGGAGCTGAAAACATTGTCAGGCAAGCAGTTACCAGGCTTTCTGAAAAGTACGGCTCAATAAGGAACGCTTCAAAAAAGCTAGGGATCCACGAAGGCAACCTTTACTATTCATGGACTAACAGCAAAGCAAGAGGTAATATAAAACTTCAATCCCTAAAAAAAATATGTGAAGAAACAAGGCTTGAATGGAAAAAAGAAGTAAATAAAATAAGCCTTTTCAACGGAAAAAAACATTTTCTTCCCGTGCTCTTAGATGGAGAAATACTATATGTTGCAGGGCTCATAGCGGGCGACGGTGACATAAGAAAATCTGGTGAAACAACCAGTGTAAGGCTTTCATCATCCACCAAAGAATTCCACGAAGCATTCAGACGAGTGCTAAAGGAAAAATTCGGCTTGAAATACAGTGTTACGAGCAAATCAAGCAAGAGGCCTGAAGCAACAAGAACCCATTCGAAAATAATTGGAGAAATACTGAACAGCCTAGGCATTCCCTTCTCCCCTAAATCAGGCAAGATAAGAATGTCAAACATATTGCTAAAACTCAACAACAAATTATTAGCAGCATACATATCAGGCCTCTTCGACTCAGACGGAACAATCTTTTACAGGGAACACGGAAGAGGAAGCCACTGCGCATCATACCATACTTGCTCCAAAGAACTCGCAAAACAGCTCCAACTCGCGCTCCTAAGGTACTCTATAAGGTCAAGAATACGTGTAAAGCCCCCAAGGAAAGGAAAAATCACTAGGAACCAAGAATTATATGTTTTGGACATAACAGGAATTAGCAACATCAAAAAGTTCAGCGAAGCATTCACATTAAATCATCCTGAAAAGAAAGAAAAGCTAAGAAAAATATTGTCTGAACACAAAAAAGAAAACACGAATACGGATGTCCTGCCAGGAATAGGAAGCCTTGTAAAAAAAGCGTTGCAAGAAAAAAAGCTTTCACTAAAAAAAACGAGGTGGCATAAAAACTATTCAAGAAACGCATTAAAAAAATTAACAGCGAGACACCTCCAAAAGCATCCTTTTCTCAAAAACCTTGCAGAGTCAGACATTTACTGGGAGAAAGTGTATTCTGTAAAAAGGACAAAGCCAAAATACCAATACGTGTACGATTTGACAGTGGAAGACTCCCACAACTTCGTCGTAGATGGAATACTAGTCCACAACACCGCAGCGGTAGTCCGTGATGAGTTCTTAAGAGGTTGGGCTTTGGAAGCAGGGGCGCTAGTCCTTGCAAACAGAGGATTGGTGTGCATCGACGAGTTGGACAAGATGAGCAAGGAAGATACCTCAGCGATGCACGAAGCACTCGAACAACAAAGCGTCAGCGTAAGCAAAGCTAACATACAGGCAACCCTGAGAGCAGAAACCACTGTGCTGGCAGCGGCAAACCCGAAGTTCGGAAGGTTCGACCCATATGAATTGCTCGTAAAACAAATCGAGCTTCCAAGCACCCTGATAAACAGGTTTGACTTAATATTCCCTGTCAAAGACCTGCCTGACAAGGAAAAAGATGACCAGTTAGCGTCTTTCATACTAGAACTTCATAAAGAAGCAGACCAAGCTAAGTCAGACATAGACACGGATGTAATGAAAAAATATGTTGCTTACGCAAAACAATTTGTCAACCCCAAGCTCACAGAACCCGCGTTACAGGAAATAAAAGAATACTTTGTAAGCATGAGAAACACAGGCAACGAAGAAGACAAAGTAAAAAGCATACCTATCAGTGCAAGGCAACTCGAAGGACTAATAAGGCTTTCTGAAGCAAGCGCGAGAACAAGGCTTTCCAACGCGGTAACAAAAAAAGACGCTAAAAGAGCTATAGACTTACTCCACCACTGCCTAACACTCATAGGCCTTGACACAAAGACAAACACTTTCGACATAGACAGGATAACAACAGGGATCACAGCCAGCCAAAGAGGCAACATACACGAAATAAAAGAAATCATAAACGCCCTGGAAAAAGAAATAGGAAAACTAATACCAGTAGAACACGTAGTAAGGGAAGCTGCGAACAAAAACATCTCCGAGGAAGACGTGAATGAAGTCATAGAAAAACTGAAACGCGCAGGAGACATATTCAGCCCCAGGCACGGCCATATAAGCAAGATATAACTTGGCAGATATTTCTTTTTAGAAAGTTTTAAATAAAATATGTCCCAGGAAGATACTTTTGCTAAGGAACAGAGACTTATGAAACCAACGCTGAACCCGGAGCTCGACGAGCAAGGAGTAACTGACACGATAAATAATTATTATTTCTCTGAACTGCCTAAAATAAAAGAAATTGCCTTGTCAAAAGACAAAAATTGGGAAGATCAAGTATACCTTCTTGGAAGCAGAGCGCCGCTCCAGGATTTAAGAGAGGAAAAACCTGTCCTTTACGACTTTGCAAATTTAAACTCGGAAATAGAACGAAAAATCTCTCTTTATGGAGGTATTACCCAGGAAAAAATAATGGGGGTTAGCATTGTAAGCCCGGACAGGGAACTCCTAGGAGCATATACTGAATTCAAAAAGATACAAGAAGATTTTTTCGCTATACTCGCAATACATTCCAGGAACAAAGGCTTTGAGAGTTTTTCAGGTAACCACGATAAATACGCTGGCTTCAAAAAAGGCGTTGTGGGGGAACTAGCTCAGAACACTAATTTTTCCCCTAAAGCAATCCTGGCATCACCTTTCATTTTCTTCAGAGATGTCCCTGAATTAACAGAATATGTGAGTGCGCCATTATCAGAATTCTTAGATAATGATACATCAGAATTTGTACACACTGAAAGCGAACGTGAGAAACTCGCAGATTTATACTATTTCAATATTAATATGTTGTCCGTGCTTGAAGCATATTCTGATAATGAACTCCGGGCTTTAAGGTTCTGAAACCAAGGAACAATAGAAATATTATTATAATAATGCTTCTTCTCCAAAAACACATAGGAGGTGTTATTCATGAACATAGGATTAAAAGAAGAAAACATAAAGAACGTATCAGGTGCGCTTAACAACTACTTGGCAGACCTTTACGTTCTTGTTACAAAGACAAAGAACTACCATTGGAATATGAAAGGACAGCATTTCTACACGTATCACAAGATGTTACAGGAACACTACGAAGCGCTGGATGAAGCTGTAGATGAAGTCGCCGAAAGGATTGTCATGCTAGGAGAAACCGCTATTGGGACGTTAAAAGAATTTTCCAAGAAATCAGTCTTAAAAGAAACGCCAGGGGAAGAGCTTTCTGAGAAGAAGATGATTCAAAACCTTGTCAAGGATCATGAACAAATGATAAAAGGCTTAAGGGAGAGCATTGTTTTGTGTCAGGAGAACAAGGACGAGGGCTCTGCAGACTTATTAGTCGGCCAGCTTAAGTTCCACGAGAAAACCGCGTGGATGCTGAGGTCTTCTCTGGAAAAATAATTTTTTTTCTTTAATTTTTTTAAATCAGCGCTTTTTCTGGTACTAAAAAATGGAAATCGAAGTGATACAGGGCAACATTGTGGACGTGGAGGCAGATGTTATAGTCAACGCAGCCAATCGTACATTATTAGGGGGTGGGGGCGTTGACGGCGTGATTCATGCTGCTGCAGGCCCAAAGCTTTTGGATGAATGCCTTGAATTAAGGAAATCAAAATTTGTTTCCGGCCTGCCCACCGGCCAAGTCGCTGTGACTAAAGCATATAACCTGAAATCCAAACACATATTCCACACAGTAGGGCCTGTAAAAGGAAAGGATGACTTGTCCTTGCTGAAAGACTGCTATGTTAACTGCCTGAGGAAAGCAGAGGAGTTAGGTGCTGAAAGCATTGCGTTCCCAGCTATAAGCACAGGCGCGTACAAGGTTCCAGTTGAGTATTCCGCTAAATTAGTAAGGGAAATTCTGAAGAATTATACTCCGAACCTTAAAGTTAAATTAGTACTTTACAGCTACGCAGACAAATCCATATACGACGAAGTATTCAGGGAGAAATAATCATTTCCTGTACTCCCTGTCAAAGAGATCTTTTAGGCGCTTAGCCTTTTTCTCACCTACAAGTTCAACTTCTCTTAGTTCTTCTTCGGAGGCATTGACGATGTTCTTTATAGAATTAAAATGCTCTAGTAAATATGGCGCTATCCTGCTCCCTATGCCCGGGAACCCGCTTATTATATATTCTTGTATTTCCCTGTCAGTCATAGGTTTATGCGAGTGTAGCTGAAAGTCTTTCTTGTCAGGGTCTTGTTCTCTGTCCGCTATGACTTTCAGCAGGGAAGCTGTGTCTTTAGGGTTCTTCGTTTGTATTATCGGGATGCCTAGGTTTATGGTTAAAGCAGATATCATGCCTCTTATGGCGTTCGGATGAATCCTTCTTTGGCCGTACATGTCTTCTTCGCCTTCGACTATTATCAGGGGCTTCCTGTATTGCTTTAGGTCTTTGGCCTGGCTTAATAAGCGGCCGTCTATGATGCTGTCAACGAAGTCTTTAACTGTTTTGTATTCTATTACTACTTCGTCGCTTAACAAGTAATCCCCTACTTCGAGGCTTCTGAGTTCGACTTCAGCGTTCATTTCCAATAGTGCTTTAAGGGTGCTTGAGCCTTTCTCCCTGTAATCTACTTTTATAACTGCTTTTTTATCCTCGGAATAGTCAAGCACTGTCTTGGGCTTGTCTTCAAGGTGTTCATGCAATTTTTTCTTTACATTCCCAAGGTGGGTGTACATCTTTCTTTCTTTGTGATGAGCACTCCACCTGTATGCTTCATCCCTTGTGCCTTTGCTTATCAGAGTTATTACTTTTCCTGCTCTCTGCCTTCCTGTTCGTCCTCTCCTTTGCACAGTTCTTATAGCGGAGGGTATTGGCTCGTAGAAAACAACCAAGTCTACTTCGGGGATGTCCAGGCCTTCCTCACCTACGGATGTAGCGATTAAGCATTGGAATTCGTTGTTTTCAAATCTTTCTATCATTTCCTTTTGCTTTTTCTGTGTTAAACCCGTGTTTTTCTTTTTGGCCTGCCCGACAAATACTTCTGATTGTATTTTTTTGTCTGCGAGTATTTCTTTTATCTTTGTAGCGGTATCCCTGTACTGGGTGAATATGATTATCTTGGCTTTCTTGTTTTCCTTCACAATTTTTTCAGTTATTCTTTCAAGTTCGAGGAGCTTCGGGTGGGGTTCTTGTTTTTCTGCGAGCTTATTAGTTAATATCATTGCGGACCTGAAGTTTAGGTCTCTGACAAGGTTTTTTACGGCTTTGACTTTGCTTGTCACGGCTTGTTTTTCGAGTTCGTCGAAGTATTCTTTTAATGCGTGGACGCCTTGGCTTTCACATAGTTCTAACGCGTATTGGGCTTTCATGGATTCTGCTAAGAGGCTTATTGTTTTGAGGAGTTCATAGTCTTTTTCTCCTTGAGCGATTTTTGCGTGCAGTGCATTCATCGCGCTTAACATGTATGTTTTTGTGTTCACCGCGTTTTTCAGGTACCCGAAGTTTTTTGCTTCGTCAAGCTTTGATTTTATGGTTTTTTCAAGGAACATCTTTATTCTTTTGAGGTCTTCTGTCAGTTCTATGTTCACGTATTTCATGTCTATTTCCTGTACGTATGGCTCTACGTCTGGTGATTCGTTGTTCCTGTACTCGATTTCCTGTACGCCTAGGTTAAGGCAGACTTGGAGTATTGTTTCGTTATCTGTTCCGGGGCTTGCGGTTAATGCAAGGATTCTTTCGTGTTTCGCGGTTTCCATGTATTTTTTTGCGATGTAAACATATGAGTAATCCCCGGTGGCTCTGTGTGCTTCGTCAAAGATTATTAAAGAAATGTTTTCGAGCTTGGCTTTCCTGTTTATCACGTCGTTTTCTACGCCTTGAGGGGTTGCGACTATTATTCTTTTTTCTTCCCATAACTTTTCTCTTTTCGCCGGGCTTACCGTTCCTGTGAATAATGTTATTTCTTCTTCGTGGCCAGGTATTAGTTGTTTCAGTGTTTTTTCGTGTTGCTGTGCTAGTGGCTTTGTGGGTGCTAAGAATAATATTTTTGATTCAGGGTAGTTTTTTAGGCGGTGGTGTATTAGCATGGCTGCGATTGCTGTCTTGCCGAGGCCTGTTGGCAGGACTACCAAGGTGTTGTTTTTTACTGCTGTGCTTAGTATGGTTTCCTGGTATAGTCTGGCTTTGAAGTCTTTGTTCATCTCTCTCGGGAAAGTGTTTTTTTATTTAAACTCTTTGTGCGCTTGACCAGTGAAATAACTTCAATATAGAAGATAATTATGCAAAATTATTTATACGGATAAAACATCCCTTCTAACATGGCTTTCATGGAATACGATGGTGTGAAAATAGAATATGCTTTCTCCAAGCCTAAAAACTTTAACGGGAAAGCAATATTCTTCATTCCAGGAGTATCAGGCGGAGCATTAACTTCGAGGTTTAACTTCATCTTAAACCCTTTCCTGGAAAAAGGATACGCGGTATTCAAAGCAGACCTGTGGACTGACAGGAAAGACTTCCTCAAAAAATCCCCTAAACAACTATTCGGATTCTTCAACGAAATAATAAAATTCCTAAAAAAAGAAGGATGCAAAGAAATAAGCGCGGCAGGAAAAAGCCTTGGGGGAGGTTTACTCTTAATGTATGCCAACAACGAAATAAAGAACTTGTACTTATTTGCACCAACCATAGGCTTAACTGAAGAAACCAAGCCTGCGACAATAAGCAAGAAGTTCAAGGAATTCCCCACGATAGAATCTATAAGGGTTGGAAAAAAGAATTTGAAAGAAATAAAAAGCAAAGTCTTTGTCTTCCAGGGCAACAAAGACAAAACCGTCCCGATGGACGAAGCAAAAGAA
>PWLK01000013.1 GCA_003560545.1 Candidatus Woesearchaeota archaeon
AACTAACAGGGTTGCTGCGAGTAATCCTAACAATATTGTTTTTTTCATAAGTATCACCTTTCTGCTTATAAAAGCATTATAAGTATATAAATATAGTTAAGGCTTCTAAGCAGGTTGAAATAATAATTAATTTCTATATAGATAATAATTGTTTTTTGTTGTTCGGGGAAAGGTTAATAAAACACCCAGCAATACGAAGAGATATGGCAGAAAACAATAACAGCGAAAAAGAAAAGAAATACTTATTGGAGCACGACAGGCCAAACTGCATAGGGTGCGGGGCATGCGTAGCCGTCGCCCCAGAACACTGGGATATGAACGACGACGGAAAAGCCGACATCCTACATGGCAAGAACAGAAAAGATGAATGGCAGGAAAAAGAAATCAGCGAAGAAGAATTCAAAGTAAACATGGAAGCCGCAGAGAGCTGCCCGGTCAACGTCATACATTTAAAACGATTAAAAGACAACGAGAAACTAATCTAATAACTCGCCGTTAATGGTTACCATTAGGCAAAGTTTTATAAAACATCCTGGACTACTACTAATTCTATGAGGGGGGCTCAAAACAAGATAATAGACTTACTGAGAAACAAAGAAGTAGACCTGACCATAAGCCAAATAGCTTCTGAAACCAGAATGGACAGGCATACCGCTTCCAAACACTTAGAAAGCCTGAAATCAAAAGGATTAGTAGAAAACAGAGTTATTGGAAAATCAAAACTCTGGAAACTATCTAAATCACCACTAATAGAAGCCCTCAAAGAAGACAGCCCCGTAAGCAAAGAACTCAAAAAAATGCTGGGATTACTAGATGACAAAATAAGCATACAAGACAAAAACCACGAAGTAATATGGCACAACCAAGAAAGCAACACAGCAAAATGCCACGAACTACACCTAGGAAGAAAACAAAAATGCAAAGAATGCCCAGCAGAACAAGTCCTAGAAGAAGGCAAACCCACAAACATAACAATAACAGGGAAAAAAGAAAGCAAAGAAATAACCATGCACCCCATAAAAGACCCTAACGGGAAAACCATAGCATTCATAGAAATCACAAAAAAAGCACAACAAAAGAGGAAAAACAATGGTTGACGTAACAAGAGAACTATACGATGCAGCAGACGAATCAAAATACTTGTTCAAAGCACCAGACGGCTTAAACGAAGAAGTAGTCCGCGCAATATCAAAGTACAAAAAAGAACCAGAGTGGATGCTTGAAAAAAGGCTTAACGCGCTAAAAATATTTAACGAACTTAAAATGCCAGACTGGGGACCTGACCTAAGCAAACTAGACCTCCAGAAAATCTGCTACTTCATCATCCCAGACGCAGAGCATAACGCGAATAATTGGGACAAAGTACCTGAGAATATTAAAAAGACTTTTGAACGCCTCGGAATACCAGAAGCCGAAAGAAAAGCACTCGCAGGAGCAGGCGCACAATACGACTCCCAAGTCGTTTACCACAGCCTAAAAGAAGACCTAAAGAAAAAAGGAGTTATCTTCGAAGACATGGACGTAGCAGTCCAGAAATACCCTGAACTCGTAAAGAAATACTTCATGAACAAATGCGTGTCTCCAAGGCTCCACAAGTTCTCAGCATTACACGGTGCAGTCTGGTCAGGAGGGACTTTCATTTATGTTCCAAAAGGCGTGAAAGTAGACATGCCCTTACAAGCTTATTTCAGGATGAACAGCATGAGCATGGGACAATTCGAACACACATTAATAGTTGTGGATGAAGGAGCACAAGTACACTATGTTGAAGGATGCTTTACTGAAGGAAGCCTTGTAACAACGAATCCCGACTATAAAACAATTGAAAGCATAAATGAGAAAGACAAAATCCTTACAAGCGAAGGAGACTACAAGCAGGCAAAAGACCTGCAAAGATATGACTACACAGGAGACATATACGACGTAAGGATTTACGGTGATGCGACACAAGTAATAAGCACAACCCCGGAGCATCCATTCCTATATGTAGACAAAAAACGGAAGAACGAGAAAAACAAAGAATTCAACCCGAGATGGAACGCACCTAAATATTTCAAGAAGGGAGACTACTTAGTAATCCCAATAAACAACAAAATTGAAAGAAAAGAAAAACATCACTTTAAGATTAAGCAAAAAAACAAATCTGGCAAAGGATTAGAAGAAACAACAGTGGAAGTGCCAGCCACACCTGAATTCTTCAGGCTAATTGGCCATTACTTAGCTGAAGGAAGCACTATAGGAGAGCACTACCTGTGCTTTGACTTCAACTCTTCAGAACGGGAACTAATTGAGGATACAAAAGAATGCTTAAGAAAAGTGTTCAATGCTAATCCTTACGAGCAGCCACACAAAAAGAACAATGGCATTTCAGTAAGAGTAAATTCAACAAGGCTTGCAAGGATATTCAAACAATTCGGAAACAGGAACTACAACAAATCACTTCCAAGCTGGGCAATGTATGAAACAAAGGAAAACCAGAAAGAAATAATAAAAGGCTGGTTTAAAGGGGATGGCAACTACTACAACAAAAAGCACGCCTCTGGAACCAAAGAAGCATTCAGGATAAACACAACTTCTTATAAGCTTGCAAGGCAAGGAAGAGATATATTGCTAAGGCTCGGGGTTTTCGCTTTCTTAAACCAAAGAAACAGGGTTCTGGAAGACAGGAGAACCATGTATACATTAGGAGTAACAGGAAGCCACATGACCAAATTCGGCGAATTCATAGGAATAAAAGTAAGTGAGAAGATGAACGGGAAGAAAAGGGCTTCAATGTTCCACGTAGATGAAAAATTCGCATACGCACCTATTAAAAGCATAGAGAAAAGAGAAGTAGAAAACATGACTGTGTACAACTTCGGGGTTGACACCCAAGAAACATACACAATAGCAGGAGTAGCAGTACATAACTGCTCCGCCCCAAAATACAACAGCAATTCCCTGCACGCAGGATGCGTAGAAGTATTTGTTCACAAGAACGCAAGGATGAGATATTCCTCGGTGGAGAACTGGTCTCAGAACACATACAACTTAAACACAAAAAGAGCAATCGTAGAAGAAAACAGCGTGATGGAATGGGTAAGTGGGAATCTTGGATCAGGATGTTCTATGCTTTATCCAGCGAGCATATTGCTCGGAAAAAACTCTAAAGCCGACCATGTAACAATAGCTTACGCCGGGAAAAACCAGAACCAGGATACTGGTGCAAAAATATACCACTTAGCACCTAATACAACGAGCACAGTGCAGAGCAAGAGCATAAGCAAAAACGGCGGAATAACAGCTTACAGAGGCCTGATTAATATCAAGAAAGGCGCGAAAAATTCTAAGTGCTCAGTTATATGCGACGCGTTAATGTTCGACAATAAAAGCCAGAGCAATACTTATCCAACTATAGATGTTAAAGAGAAGAACGTTGACGTCGTTCATGAAGCCACAGTTGGAAGGATAAGCGAAGACCAACTATTTTATTTGCAAAGCCGTGGTCTGAGCGAGGAGCAAGCGATGCAAATGATCGTATCTGGTTTCATAGAACCTTTGATTAAGGAATTGCCTTTAGAGTACGCGGTGGAGATGAACCGCTTAATAGAACTTGAAATGGAGGGCAGCCTGGGATGAAAGAAACAATAACCATAGGCGTCAAAGACATAGAAATAAGCGAAGCCATAAAGAAGAAGCTAGATGATAAAGGCTTTGGAGAGGAACGAGTTGAAAGCTTCAAAAAATACTTCGAAACAGACACACCTATGCTAAAACAAGGCCTGGGAGTTACAACAGACTTATCCTGGATTGAGCTCGGAGAAGAAAGGGTTTTCCGTGAGGGAAAAACAATTGTCGAAAGCGAGGACAAGGAAATTAAGACGTATACCTGGAACGAGTTCCTGGAAACAAAGGATTTCGGTGAAGAAGAAAAAAAAGAGATGAAAGGAAAACTCGACTTAAGCATGAACAAAGAAAAAATGAGTTATTTGCACAGGGCTATGAGCAACATAATAATATGCGTGATGCCCGAAAACACAGTTCTTAAAAAACCCGTAAAAATTAAGAATTTAGTTAAGAACAATTCATACACGCACCTAGCAATATTCGTGGGAAAGAATACTAACGCAGAAATCATATTAGATGTAAAAAGCGAAGAAGAAAGCTTTTTCACGCACCAAACAGACATAATAGTAAAAGAGAACTCAAAGGTTTCGCTTATACAGCTAAAGAAGCCAGCGAAGAATTCAGCTTGCTATTCAAAAATAAACCCTGTCGTCCTCGAGGATTCGGAGTTCAGGTTATTGATATGTGACACGAATCACAGGTTGTTATTACAGGAAGTGTTTGCAAGGCTAAAAGGAAACAATTCTAGTGCGAGGCTGAGCAACATGTACCTCGCAGGGAAAGGAGAAGAAATAAATTCTTACAGCATAGCACAGCATGAAGGCAGGAATACTTTTTCGTTAATGCAAAGCAAGGGGTCCCTGGCTTCTTCTAAAGCTATTAATAGGGGTTTGGTAAGGATTAAGGAAAACGCCTCAGACTCTAACGGGTACCAGAAACTTGAAAGCCTCATGCTTGACGAGGATGCACGTTCAATCTCTGTTCCTGACCTGGAAATTCATAATGACAAGGTTAAATGCACTCACGGCGCAACCACTACTCGTATAGATGAAGAGAAAGTATTCTACATGATGAGCCGGGGAATTCCAAGGAAAAAAGCTGAAGAGCAATTAGTAGAAGGATTCTATTATCCTGCTCTGAACGAGATAAAAGATGAGGAAACCAAAGAGGTTTTGCTTAATACTTTAATGGAGAGGCTCGGAGAGGAATAAAAAATGAAAAACTTCAAGGAAGATTTTCCGTTGCTAGAAAAGCATCCGTCATTGTCATATCTTGATAGCTCTGCAACCACGCAGAAGCCAAGAATAGTAATAGATACACTCAAGGATTTTTATGAAAACCGTAATGCTAACGTACATAGAGGAGTTTATGCGTTATCCGAGAAAGCCACGGAGATGCTTGAAAGTGCAAGGAAAAAGACTGCTTCCATGCTTAATGCTGGGGAAGATGAAATAATATTTGTGAAGAGCGCAACAGAAGGATTCAACCAGTTATCCAATGCTTTAGGAGAGAATGTAATGGAAGATCATAATGTTGTTGTGACAGAAATCGAGCATCATAGCAACTTCGTGCCATGGCAACAACTTGCTGAGAAGAAAAAAGCAGGGTTCAGGGTTGCGAAATACAAAGACATAATGAGCAAAGGAGTTGATGCGATAGCTGAGTTGGTGGATGAAAACACAAGAGTTGTTTCTTTCACATATATGTCTAATGTAACCGGAAAAATACTTGATGTTAAGAAATTAGCTGAGCTTGTAAGGAAGAAGAACAAAGATGTTTTTGTTGTTGTTGATGCGTGCCAGGCAGCCGCGCATAAAAAAATAGATGTTAAGGAGTTGGGTGCTGATTTTGTTTGCTTGTCCGCGCACAAAGTTTACGGCCCAACGGGAACAGGAATTGTTTACGGCAGAAAGGAGTTGCTTAAAAAAATAAGGCCTTTCTTTTACGGCGGGAATATGATACACAAAGTTAGCGTTGAAAAAACTGAGTGGGCAGACCTCCCTGGGAAGTTTGAAGCAGGAACAATTGATGCGGCAGGGATAATATCTTCTGCTACTGCACTTGAATATTTTCATAGGCATCACGAAGAGATAACCAGGAAAGAAGAAAAGTTGAAAAAAGAACTTGTTGCAAAGCTCCGAGGCGTTGAAAGAGTTACAGTTATAGGGCATGAAGATAACGAGTACGGGCCAATTGTGAGCTTCCTCGTAGAAGGAATACACCCTCATGACCTGGCAACGATTGCGGACAGGGATAACGTCTGCATCAGGGCAGGGCACCATTGCGCACAGCCACTCATGGAATCATTAGGCGTGAGTGCTACGAGTAGGGCGAGCATCGCTTGCTACACCACAGAAGAAGATATTACTAAATTGGTTGAAAGCATAAAAAAATCAAGACAAATAATAACGAGGTAAAAACCATGGATTTCGACGAATACCAGGAAGAAGCATTAAAAACAGCAGTATACCCTGACAAGGGAAACAACTACATATATCCTACTCTTGGATTAGCAGGGGAAGCAGGAGAGGTCTCAGAGAAAATTAAGAAAATAATACGTGATAAAAAAGGTGTTATCGGGGAAGAAGACAAGCTCGCATTAAAAAAAGAAATAGGAGATATATTATGGTATGTGGCAACGCTATCAAAGGAACTTGGATTGTCAATGAATGAAATTGCCGCTATGAATATTGAAAAGCTCAGGAGTAGACAGGAAAGAAAGATGCTTCATGGAAAAGGTGACGACCGATAATGGAAAGCATATACAAGGAACAATTACTGGA
Source organism: Candidatus Woesearchaeota archaeon (assembly GCA_003560545.1). Taxonomy (GTDB): domain Archaea; phylum Nanobdellota; class Nanobdellia; order Woesearchaeales; family 21-14-0-10-32-9; genus PWWA01. The sequence goes on from PWLK01000013.1 coordinate 6,390, forward strand.
CCATTACAAGAACCCGAGGAATTACGGGAAGATGATGAACCCTCACATCCACAAAGAGGATTCAAACCCGTTATGCGGGGATGTAATAGAAATATTCGTTCGCATTAAAGACGATAAAGTGGATAGTGTATCGTTTGAAGGAAAAGGATGCGTGATAAGCCAAGCCACGGCTTCAATACTTACCGATGAGCTTAAAGGAAAAACTATTTTAGAAATCCAAAGCCTTGAAAGAGAAGACATCCTTGACCTGATAGGAGTAAACCTCACACCCTCAAGGGTTAAATGTGCAATGCTCCCTTTAATAACAATCAAGAAAGGAATAATAGAACATAATTCAAAATAAAAGTGATATGAATGGAAGATAAAATACTGGAATTAAAGGATTTTAATGTAAAAGTTGAAGACAACGACATAGTAAGAAATGCTAACTTTAACTTGAAGAAAGGAGAAGTCGCCGTAATCATGGGACCTAATGGAAGCGGGAAAAGCACTTTGGCTTACGCTTTAATGGGGCACCCAAAGTACGAAGCAGAAGGCACAGCATTATATGAATCAGAGGATTTGCTTGAAATGGAACCAGATGAAAGAAGCAAAAAAGGAATCTTTCTATCATTCCAATACCC
>PWLK01000099.1 GCA_003560545.1 Candidatus Woesearchaeota archaeon
CACGAAGCTCTCTGGCACGACCATCCATTCGATGTGCATCTGACCCACGCCGCGCTCGTGCTCCTGCACCATCGCCGAAAGCTGCGATCCGACCATCTCGCGCAGTCGATGGGCATTCGCGATGATGGGTTCGCAGGCAATCGGGTTGCGCTTCTGCGGCAGCGTCGTGCTGGCACCGCGACCCGTCTCGAACGGTTCGCTCAGTTCGCCGACCTCGCTGCGCATCAGGATGGCCACTTCGTTCGCGATCTTGGCAAGTGTGGCGCCGACCATGGCCCATAGACTCACCAGCTCGGCCCAGCCGTCGCGCGCGGTGTGCCAGGTGATCGGAGGCACCGCGAGCTCCAGCTCGGCCATCATCTCCCGCTGTACGTCCAGCCCCTGTGCGCCCAGGGTAGCGAATGTGCCGACCGCTCCGGCGCACTGCCCCACCAGCACACGTGGCTTCAATTGCTGCAGACGTTCGCGGTGTCGCAGCAGTTCATCCAGCCAGACGGCCAGCTTATAGCCCAGCGTAATCGGCGCGGCCAGTTGTTGAAACGTTCGGCCCGCCATTACGGTGTTTCTGTGAGTACGGGCCTGCCGCGCCAAAGCCGCGAGAATCCCTTGCAGATTCTCCTCCACCAGATTCAGGCCATCGCGGATCTGCAGCACCATTCCGGTGTCGAGAATGTCCTGGGTAGTGGCGCCGTAATGCACCCAGCGTGCCGTCTCCGGATCACAAACTTTGGTGAGTTCCCTGACGAAGGGCAGGATCGGGAACCCGACCCGGTCAAACTCGGCCTTCATTGCGTCCTGATCAAGGCGATCGACGGACGCCACGGCGAAAAGGCCCCCTTCCACCTCAGCGGGGATTACCTTTAGGCGGGCCTGAGCACGTGCAAGCGCCAATTCAACGGCCAACCAAGCCGCCGTGCGCGCCTCGTCGGAAAAGACGGCCCGCATGGCGGATGTGCCGAACATGTCGCGGTAGTAGCTTGAATCAATCATCGAGGAACCCATTTGCTGAATACAACCTTGGACGCCCCCGGCGTCAAAGTGGTTGACAAACACCGCCATCCTCGCCTAGGAAACGAAACCCCGGACCTAGAATTATGGGGTTCGAGATCGCGAAGTTCCAGTTCAATCCGGAGTCTTCTCCAAGGCGATCCCTCTCTTGCCCAAAAAGTAAACCAGCTTGTCGCCGATCAGGCTCCGTAGGCGATCAATGTGAGTATTTTCATTAGGCGCCGACGACAAAACACTCTCAATGAACGACACCGCTTCTGAATGAAATTCTCGGACCCCAGATTTCAAATCGTACCCCTCGTCATCAACCACATTAAAAAGGTACTCTGTCTCTGCTTGAGTGTTTAGAATCCTGTGCCAACCATAGGTCCCTTCGTCGATATAATATCCATAAATCGCCGCCATAACCCTAAATTTGACCTCATAATCCTTAATCAGCTCATGTGCCAAAGAGATGTAGTATTTGAACTGCACCATTCTATTCTTGGGGTTTTTGTAACTTTTAGAGCTTGCAGAGTCGATAAAGCTCTTCTGTCCTCTAGCCACGCGTTTTATGCAAAAGTCAAGGTCAACTGTTGCTCCGCCCCCTTTGGCGCAGGCCCTTGTATAAACGTCAACTTGCGGCGCAATCCCGCTGTGCTCCCGAGAGTAGGCACCCAATATCCTCCAGTCAATGCAATCTCTCCGAACCAAAATCCCAGAAATATACTTGTGATGGAACCCGAGGGCGCCAACAGCTTCGTCACCGCGCGCGAATCGTCGGCTTTCGTATTTATATGGAACATAATCTGACCCGTTGTGATATGCGTAATATGGATATGGTCCTTCGTCATTACGGATGTTTCCAAGTATAACCGCGAGATCTCTGTTGCCCGGATCGCTTAGCAAGTTGGCGAGGCGTTTCACGATCTCAGCGCTTACCACGTCTTCGTCACTAAGAGTAAAAACCCAATCCCCGCGCGCCCTCTCTAAAACTTTCTTAAAATTTCCAACAAAATTGAGGTTACTCTCGTTTCGCTCAAATACCAATCGGGGATCAGCTATGCTTTCCAGCAGTTCCGCAGTGTTGTCAGGCGAGGCATCGTCGATAACCACGACTTCGAGATCGCGCCCCGTGTATTGGAGTAGTTTAGAGAGATTTGAATAAATAAGGTTACCCCGATTGAATGTCGGTATACAGATACTAATCAGTGGCGGTGTTTTCATTTCCCAACCTCGAGTCACTGGCTGCCTGGAGCCGCGAAGGAACTTTTTGAACCCCGCTGCACCTAGTCATATTGCGCGATTTCGCATCCGAGCCCAAGCTGAAAGAAAAACCGAAAACAACGCACGCTCTCGTGCTACCCACCATGCCACGGACTTCGTTCCACTCGGTACACGACAAAACGCCAAGATTACGCCGGTTGTAGCTCACGGCGCCAATCCATCGGATCCTGCTATCACGTCGACTATCTTATGATTATTGACGATCACAAGGCGCCTTACCTTCTCAGCTAGCTCAAAAAGTTCGCGCCTCGGAGGCTCATTTATAAGCTTGGAAATCGCGGCTGTCTCGTTTATACTGTAAGATGCATTATACGGTAAAAACCCCCAAGTGGACAAAAACGACTTGAGTTTCGGGACTTTGGCGCTCAGAGCGATATGGGGTTTTTGATAGCAAATTGCGGTGATGATGGCATGCAAGCTTGTGCCTAAGAGTCCGGCGCTGTTTTTTATAATATATATAATTTCCCAGACACTCAGGTTCTGCATGAACTTGGCGTGTCCCCCAAGTTTGATGGCGAGCTCATTCAACACTATCGAGTCATCATGCCCAGTTGCATAACCCACCGGGAGCAACACAATCTCGCAATTCGTACGATCCTTTATTTCCATTAAGCTCCTCTGGACTAGCTCCAAATCTCTATCAAGCTTGTGGGGAGCTGCTTGAAAGACGAAATATCTGCCCGGAAGCTGCTTACGTATCTGGCTGGGTATTCTTTTTTCCAGAAATTCGTCGTCGACAAATTCCGCCATGATTGCTGCCGAATCAGGGGAGAGAATACAATTATTAAACCCCTTTTCCTGCAAGCCTTTCAAGACCGTACGATCTCTCACGGAAACGTAATCCGCGGTATGCAGCCGTTCGTAGCATTCGTCCGCAAGAGATAACTTACCCGCGCGCATTCTGCCACCCACTGCGTTGTAAATAATCTTTGTATCGCTTTCGAAAAGGGATTTTCCTAACGTATAAGGGTGCGACCATCCAATATCAAACCGTGTAGCAACCGTTTTCTGAAATTTAATGCAGCTCTCCTTCTTTAACCGATGGTAAAACTCAAATTCTTCCTTTGATCCTAGGCTATACAGAAACTGACTTTCCGCTTCAGCACCAAGAACCGCCCCGCCGACTAGCAATATAACGCTTCCCTCAGCTAGATCTTTTCCTACTTTCCCCATCGATATCGTAGGGTTCCCGCCGACGCCGTTCAAATTAGAATCAGATATTGATGAATAAATAATCTCGTATTCCGCCAACAACTGCGGTGCAAACTTATCAACGAACATCCTGAAAAGCGTTGGCATTAGTAGGTCGCCATAGTTATACCGGTCGAAAGCCCCGTAGAAAACTAGTTTCTTTTTTCTGTTTGATTGTGACATAAGTTTGAATTGTTCCATCGCAGTGACGGGCTAGCGGGCTATGCGGCTAATTAGGTAACGCTTACGCGGCCCTTTCGACGGCCCCGGGCGGGATCCGGCGGAGAACACGGCACACGTGCCGGCAGTGCCGAACATGCCACGGTGATAACTAGAATCGAGAAGTGAGGAGGCCATTACCCTATGTGAGAACTGAAGCCCGCGCGGTTGATCGGTATGCCTCCATACCCGCCTTCTCCAGAAAACAGTCCCACTTGCCCAAGACGACGCTACGAACCTGCGCCAGATCACCAACCCATCCCGTAGCTCCCGACAAGACTTCTTCAATAAAGGAAAGCGCTTCCGCATGGAATCGTCTAACCTCGGCAACCAGATCGCATTCGTCCTTATCCGCCACATCCAAGAGGCAATCTCTCTCCGCCGGTTTGCTTAAACTCCTATTACAGCCAGAAGTAGCCTCGTCAATACGGCACCCGTAGATTCTTCCTATGACCTCATATTTGAGGTCGCGATCGCAAATCGGTTGATCGGCCAAGTCTACATAGTACGTAAAAAGCGCGATTCTGTTTTTGGGGAGTCTCTTGCCCTCTGAACTCGCGCGATCAATGAAGCTCTTATCCACCCGCGCCAGGCGTTTTATAAAGGAGTCTCGATCGAACGTCGCAAAGCCGCCCATGGTCCCAGCCATGTTATAGAGATCGGCCTGGGGCGCAATACCGCGATCCTCGCGAGAACTGGAGTCCATTCTCTGCCAGTCGACGCAATCGCTGCTTACGAGAATCGCGGAGAGATAGTTTTGATGAAAAGCAAGGGCAGCGAGCGCATCGTCGCCCCGAGTAGATCGACGGTTCTTGTATTGATAAGGAACGTAGTCGGAGCCCCTGTGGCATGCGTAATGTGGATCAGGCCCCGCATTGTCACGTATACTCCCTAGCATAACGGATACATCCTTGCGCTCCGGGTTGATACCAAGTAAATGAGGTCGCGAGCAGTCGCGGTAGTAACCAGACCCTCGTCATTGTGAGCCAATACCCACAGGCTTTTCGTGCGCCTCACAACTTTCGTGAAATTCAACACGAAGTTCGGATTCTTCTTGTTCCGTTCAAAAATAAAGCGCGAATCATTTATCATTTCCAAGAGAGTCGCTGTATCATATGGCGAGGCGTCATCAATTGCCACCATCTCGACCTCATTTCGTCTAAATTCAAGCAACCACCTGATGTTCCGAGATACTAGTGGCCCTCGGTTGAAAGTTGGTATGGCGACACTGATCAATGGCGATTCTTTCATTTTTTAAGATCCAACTGATCGGAGAACTTGCCGAATAAGGACAGTCGTTTCGCGTATCCATACGATACGGCGGACCCTAACGTAAACTATCTTCATTCTCGCCATCAACCGAAACGCAGTTCAAAAAAACGTTGCTTCGCAACTGCACCAATAGAATCACAGCCGCATCAGAGAGGCCGCTTAAAATGAAGTAAATCTCATAGTCTTTATCTAGCTTGGAATACGTCATATATCACTATGCGTTTTCCGGCTCGCACAAAGCCGCCCCCGTTCTTATGCATTCCATATCCCTTACACCTAATCACTCCGAATATTCCGAGCACGGATTGCGCGACCACCAGAAATGATTTATCTCCCCAAATCCTAACTCGGATTTGCCGTTATAGGAGTTGCCGAGATAGCCGGGCACTCCGGAAAATAAGTGTTTTTGAAGAGCGGTTGTGCCTGTCTTTGGTAGACCAATATGAAGGCTAAGTTCCATCACTACGCCCAAGGTCAGATCGGTTCGGTTCGGTGAGAAGCGCTTGAATGGGGGGGGGGGGGGGGGGGATGCAAGTAGCCAGTGTATCTCGTGGTTGAATCGAAGGGTCAAGATGGATTGCAATGTGTTTGCGTAGATGACTGAGAAATGTATTCAACTCCGATGCCCGTTCTCGTCGAACACTCGGTCGTAAATATCCCTTCGCATCATGTCTGAACCCGACTCGCTGGAGACCTCGATCTCGCGCAACGCCCGCCTGAGATGTTTCACCAGTTCATTCTCGTTGTTACCCTCAATAATAAATGCCCCAACCCGTGATCGCGTGGACATGTCTGCGGCAATGATGGATCCCGCCGACTTATACTCGTAATATTCCTTAATCACTCCTTCCTTCTGGAGTTGCTCCACGCCACGTATTCCACCGAGCACACCCGGCCGTCCATAGATAATGTTCGTGGAGAAGTAGCTGGTAGAAGGTTTAATCGTTATAATCGGCTCGACCCCGAGGAAGGAGTCAATAGCGGCATCAGTGATATCAAAACCGGTCATGAGCTGTATGGTGCGAAAAGCCAATCCGCCACCAATCCTGGGTGCGAACTCTATCACATTGATTTCGTCGCTATCCACTAATGCCTGCACTAACAAAGGTGTATTGTGGAGGCTGAACGCGTGTACGATCTTTTGCGCAATGGTATCTAAACTCTGACGAGCAAAGGCCGATAGTTCCACCGGGGTCACACTGCCGGGTGATTGAAGTACGGTTCCTTCACCTGCATCCATCACGTACTTCCGCCGTACGGTGAGCAAATGCGCTACCCCCTTTTGAACGTAAAAGTCAGCACTGACCTCCGTACCTTGCTTGAATTCCTCTACGATAGCCATGCCGGTTCTGCTCATGGCCAAGGCTTGGGCCAAAGCTCGGACTAACTCTGCCGTGTTCTTCACCTTACGGACGCCTGCGGACCCCGTACTATCGGCGGGTTTGACGACCGCTGGAAGGGCTAACCCTGAGGCTTCGTACCCTTCAAAATCCTTCACGAACACATACCTGGCGGTTGGAATCCCGGCAGCCAGGAAGCGCTCCTTCATCAAGCCCTTGTTGGTAACGACCAATGCGGTAGCGTAGGTGTAGGGGATAGGCAGGCTTAGCTGTTCACCTACGTAACAGGCGGTCGCGTTCGATTGGTCAATCGCCGCACTAATCACCAAGTCCGCGTTCGTCTCCCGGGCAATGCTGAGCACCTTTTCCTTGTCCAGTGTGCTTTCCTGGATATGCTCGTCGGCATGCGCCTGCGCCGGAGGGTTGTCCAGATAGTCCACCAAGAGGGTGTGGTACCCCCGGTTCTTCAGTCGCTGGATGAGCGCGATGTGGGGCACTGTACCCCCGAGGACGATGGCGGTGGGCTTCTTCTTCGGCATGTCTGCGTCGCTCATCCTACGCCACCGAACCCTTGCCCACGGCCACGGCCTCGGAGTAGTACTGATCGATCATCCGCTTGACCAACCGCACCTGCTTGGCGCGCTGCCGGGCATCGGCCTCGGTAGTATCCCAACTGTGGGTCTTGGCGACCGAGC
>PWLK01000069.1 GCA_003560545.1 Candidatus Woesearchaeota archaeon
AATATACTGAAAACGGGGAAAAAAGACCGATGCAAGACACATATATCAGAGACCTCCAAGTCAAAACAATCAACAAAGCATACAACATAGAGAAAAACAACGGAACCCCGTCAAGAGAACTAATAGGCAAATACGCCACAATCATGTACGTGTCAAGCATGACTCCATTCGACAACTACAACAAAGCAATCAAACTCACAAAAAACATGTTTAAAACAAGCAATAAAATACAGGAATTACAAGAACACAAACCGCACAAAAAAAACAAGATAGAACGACTAGAAAGAAAATACGAGGACTTAACAAGCCAACTCAAAAAAGCCAACTATTAAATAAGAAGATTTAAAAACAAAAAACTAATTCTCACCGAGTAAGCCCGGGTCGCATAGCCTGGTATTGCGCAGAGCAGAACCAGAACCAACTGGACCGCGCGAAAGATTGCTACGTACAACTGGTGCGTCGATTACCAGCAATACCGCAGACATCCTGTCCCTCTGGGATCGTGGGTTCAAATCCCACCCCGGGCGTCTTTTCATTCTGGTTTTAGTTTTAATAACATGCCTGGTGAGCCGTCTGTTAAAACGTATAAGTAACCATCAGGGGATTGCTGGACGTCGCGAATCCTCCACCCTTGCTCTTCCAGTAACGGATCTGCTTCACTTACTTCTTCGTTCACGTTGAACATTCCAAGGTAGCGCCCGGCTAGGTTTCCTATGAACAGATTGCCTTGCCATTCAGCGAATTTATCTCCATCGTAGAATGTCATGCCTGCCGGGGGGAACCCTCCTGAGCCGCACTCCCAGTAATAAACCGGGTTGACTACATCAGGGTTTTCTTCTGGTGGGTCTGCCACAGGTATTCGTGTGCCGTAACGGCAGCCGTGATGCGCTATAGGCCACCCGTAATTTCCACCGGCTTCTAATACGTGAATGGCATCTCCATCGTTTTCTCCGTGCTCGCTAATCCAGATTTCATTCGTATTAGGATTTAATGTTATGCCTTGTATGTTTCTATGCCCGTAAGTATAAATCGCGGGGTGAAATCCTTCTCTTCCAATAAAAGGGTTGTCATCTGGTATGCTTCCGTCCTTGTAAAGCCTGACAACGCTGCCGAGAACATTCGTTGTATCTTGTGATACGTGGCTTGGGTCGAAGTCTTTCCTGCCGCGATCACCCGTGGTAAGGAAAAGATAATCTTCTAATAACAGGATTCTTGATCCGAAGTGTGATGTGCCGCTCATGAAAGGTTCTGCTACGAATAATACTTCGAAGTTTTCAATTGCCTGATTATCAAGGTTTAAAATGCCTCTTCCAAGGTGTGTTGCGATGCCTTCTTCGTTTCTCGCTGAATAAGCAAGGTACACGTTGTTGTCTTCAAATGCTATGCCTAGTAACCCGCCTTGTCCCCTTGACTCCACTTCCGGGACGCCGTTAAGCCTTGTGCTTTCTCTTGTTTCAAGGTTTACAAGGGATACTTCTCCTATGCTTTCTGTTACAAGCAAGTGTGTTTCGTTTATGAACGCCATCCCCCAAGGCCCGTCAAAGTCACTTTTTATTGATTCAACTGAAAAACCTGTTTCAGTTATTTCTGTTCCTGTTTCTATTGTTTCAGGGGTGCAGCCAGCAATTAATAGTGCTGCTAGTATTATTAGTATCTTTGTTTTCATATTGCATTCTAATTTATGTTATTATAAAATTTTTACGGATTTCCGTTAACGTTTTAAATAACGGCTTGTTCTGTCTTATATGGAAAGGATTAGTGATGACAGGAAGATTAGCAAGGAAGATGTTCTTTTAGAAGAAAAATATTATGATGATGTTGAATACGTTCTTATACCTCATGATGATCTCTTAAATAACATTAAGAATCTTGCGGGAAGAATAAGAAATGACTACAAAGAAGTTTATTTTCTTTGTGTTCTTGAAGGAGCAAAGGTTTTTTATGATGAATTGAAAAAGCATTTGGGCAATCTCAAGTTTGAAGAGGGCTTTGTTTCTGCGAAGAGTTATTCTAATACCGGTAGTACAGGAGATATCAGGGTTAAAGGCTTTGATTTCGATGAGCTAAAAGAAAAAAATGTTTTGATAGTTGACGACATTCTCGACACAGGGAGGACTCTTCATAAAATACTGAAAGATGTTAAAAGAAGCAAACCTCAAAGCTTGGAAATAAGTGTTTTGTTTGAAAAAAGAAATAATTATGAGCACGGCCTGAAAGCAAAATACACAGGGTTTTCAATCCCGGATAAGTTCATCATAGGATTCGGAATGGATTATAACGAGAAATTCAGGGAGTTAAAACATACATGTGTCATAAGCAAGAACGCAATTGAGAAATACAAGGTTTAATGGAAGTAAGCGTTCAACACGTATTGCTGTATCATCCTGTGCGTGTTAAAGAAAGAAGCGTTAATAGCTATAGAATGCTTCATAATCTTAACCCACTTCTGCCTGTCCCCGTAGAACATCGGCAAAACACTTGATTCCAATTTATTATACAAATCCCTTGCATCAATCTCATCCGTATTCCCATCTAATTGCTGATCAGGCTGCGGACCAATACTCCAACCCGTAACATTCTCAATGCAACCTTCAATCCACCAACCATCCAACACGCTGAGGCTTGGAACTCCGTTCACAGCGGCTTTCATACCACTCGTCCCAGAAGCTTCCTTTGGACGGAGAGGCGTGTTAAGCCATAAATCCACTCCGCTAACAAGTATTTTAGCCATGTACATATCATAATTATCAAGGAAAACAAGGTTAATCTTAGGACTAAGCTTTTTCTTAATCTCAAAAACCTTCTTTATCAACTCTTTACCCCTGAAATCCTTTGGATGGGCTTTTCCTGCGAAGACAACCTGGATGTCCCCGTACTTCTCCGCAATCCTGTTCAACCTGTCAATATCTCGGAATAACAATAAAGGACGCTTATAAGAAGTGAAACGCCTTGCAAATCCAATCGTGAAACGCTCAGGATGAAAACCTGCCTTAGCCTTCTGGTTAACCAATTCCACCAAGGCATCCTTAGACTTAGCATGAGCCCTCCATACCTCGCTGGAAGGAATGCCTTCTGCGTAACGCAAACAAAAATTGTCCTTGCGCCAACCAGCGATGTGCTTGTCAAAAAGCTCTATGAAAGAATCAGAAGCCCACGTAGAAGCATGAACGCCGTTAGTAACAGAATCAATAGGGTAATCAGGGAACATCTTCCTGGAAACCTCTTTGTGGCTCTTCGCCACGCCATTAACGTAACGGCTGAACACCAATCCAAGCAAAGTCATGTTAACACGGCCTTCATCATCCAGGATTCCTTCCATGTCAAACGGGAACCTAGGAAGGACTCCTCTGACAAGCTCAACCGGGAACTTATCATGACCGGCAGGAACAGGTGTATGCGTTGTGAAAACACATTTCTTCCTAGCCTTATCCAGGTCTCCGTTTAGTTCTTCAAGCAATTCCAAGCCTAACAAAGCTGCATGACCCTCATTCAAATGATACTTCAATATTCCTGTGTAACCCAGTTGGTTAAGCATTTTCAGGCCGCCAATACCAAGAACTATTTCCTGGCACAACCTGTACTTCTGATCTCCTCCGTACAAAAACCTTGTAAGGGAACGATCATAATCAGAGTTCCCCTCAACGTCAGTGTCAAGGAAAATCACAGGCACTTCGTACTCTTTAAAGCCTTTAACAATGTACTCCCAGGCCTTAACCTTAACAGTACGCCCTTCTACTTCCACAGTTACTTCTTCCTCGAGAGGCTTAAGCAATTCTTCTTTCTTCCAGTCCACGGGAAGCTCTCCTTGCTCTCCGTTGTTTATGGTCTGGTAGAAATAACCCTTATCATGCACCAAGGAAACACCTACGAGGGGAACTCTTAAGTCCGCGGCGCTCTTAATCGTGTCCCCGGCGAGAACTCCTAAGCCACCGCTATACGTAGGCAGTTTCTCATCCAAGCCGATTTCCATGGAGAAGTACCCTACGAGGCGCTGGTCTTTCGGCGTGTTAAGCTTCATGAAGCGTTCCATGCTTTTTTAAATAACGAGATTTGTTTTTAAAACTTATGAAAAAAAGCAAGGTTTAAATAAAAAAAGTATTATGACACTACTATAAAATTAAAATTAGACGGGGGTTGATAAGCATGAGGAAAGTCGTAAGCGGAATAACAACAGCAGGATTCACTATAATAAGCGCAGCGCTATTCATAGTGATAAGCATAGTATTCTTTTTCCTGCACGTATGGGTGATCAAAGTAGCAGCTGGCTGGGCAGGATTCACAGTCCTTGACGGGAACTGGGTTGTCTTAACAGCTGGATTGCTGGCAGCGGCAAGCACGATTGCAGCAGCAGTAAGAAGGTAAAAACAACCTTTTATTTTTTTATTTTTTCGGTCTTTTTCTCGAAGGAAATAATAACAAAGCTTTTAAATCAGCCTAATTTCACGTCTGGTTAATAGCGGGGTAGGGCAGCCAGGAGTGCCCGCAGGGCTCATAACCCTGAGGTCGTTGGAGGAACCCGTGATAAAATCACTGTTTCGACGAATTCAAATCCAGCCCCCGCTATTATTTTTTTTCCAAAACAAGTTCATTTTCTTGACATTCTTAGGATGGTTTGTGCCTATTAAGGCCATCCATCTGGAAAGATTGTTGAATCCATTCAGTTCTATGCGACTTATGCGAGAATAACCTTTTTTGAAGCGCTTATCCTTTATTTTGACATCCTTAAAAAGGTTTACTTTAAATCCGGCATTATCTAAACGAGTCTTAACTTGCTCCATAAGCGTTTTATCAATTGAAGAAATGGAAATAGTAGGATAATAAGGAGTTTCCCTATATCTTTTCTTGAATGTTAAACAGCCATCAGTATCAAACAAACCCCTTAAAAAATAGAAAAACAAATAGTTGCCTGAAAAAGCTCGAGGAATTTTTAGAGACGCCTTTCTGCCTATAGGAATGTCTAAATACTCTGATAAGAACAAAACTATTTTTTTAGAATATATTGAAACACCATAAGTTGTCTTAGAATCATGGAATTTTGGCGTTACACTTTTTCCAAATAAGTCATAAAACAAAGGCGCTATTACTCAATCATAGAATTTTATTTCATCTTTGGGATTTCCCACGCATTTTATACAGTAATCGTGCTTGTATTCTCTTACAAATATGCTTCCATCTCCCATAAGCACTCCAGAGAGATAAGCCAATTTACCCATAGTTTGATTTGCGTTGTCGAAAGCCACATTTTCAAATAAAAAAAGACTATAAAAATATCTTACGCATGAAGATGTCCAGTGCTAATCACTATATATCTTGTAAATCTTCCGACTCAGTATCAGAATTAGGAATTAAAAGAAAAAAAAAGAAAAAAAGGGTTTTATTTGTTTAGTTGACTCTTCCCTGGACGCTTCCCTGGTGAGGTCTTTCTAGTCCAGACGCTGTGTTCAGGTACGTTATGGAGATGTCCGAACTAAACCTGTCGCCTGATTCCAAAGTCCCACAATCTATTTCTAAAATGAAGTTAGCGCCATTCGAAACTTCTTCAGTTGGTGCTCCGTCAACCCTAACCTCGTAGCTCTGAACATCGCAGTCGTCTGTTGCACTTACTGCACCTGTGCTGTTAATTTCTATTCTTGCACCTACGTTGTTTGCAAGAGCAAGTGTTACAGTGCCATCAGATGATATTACTGCGTTGTCCAAGTGCTGTATTGGTGCCGGAAATGTCGTCCTCTCAGGTAATAGGTTGGCAGGGCTTAGTACTCCAAAGTATGCTAGGGCAGCGATTGCTGCTAGGACTACGATTATGGCCCAGCCGTATGTCATTAGGAATTCCATTGCGGCTTGTCCTTTTTTTCTCATTATTTTTCACCTCGTCTTTCCCGGTTAGTTGTTGGGAATGATTGTTCTTTTAGTCCTTAATGCAAGGTTCAATATATAAATATTTCGATTTTTGTAGTTAATCGTATACTAGAATATATTTTTAAACAAAAATTGTTTTTAAAAACAATCCACTAATTTTAAATACTCTGCCAACAAAAAGAAAAACACGCATGAAAAAAAGAGGTAAAGGACAGGCAAGCATGGAGTACCTTGCAATATTCTCCATAGCAGTACTAATGACCCTGCCACTCATAATAATCTTCGTAACACAACAAGGCAACATACAAACAGACATAGCCAACGCGCAAGCACAAAGAGCAGCAACAGAAATAGCAAATACAGCAGAAGAAGTCTACTTCATGGGAACACCAGCGCAAAGAACAATAAAAGTAACATTTCCCGAAGGAATAGAAAGCATACAACTAAACGAAAACGTACTAGTAATAGAAATCTCAAGACAAGGCACGAATTACCATGCAACAAGCACCACGGCAGCAAACATCACAGGAAACCTTACAACCACGCCTGGACAAAAAACAATCCTTCTCAGAGCAGAAGCAGGCCAAGTCATAATAACAGACGCTGAATAAAAAAAAATGGGGAAAGCGCAAATAGCAATAGAATTCGTACTCCTAACAGGAATGGCATTCATAATACTCGTAGTCATCCTAATCTCAACAACAACTATATCATCCGAAAGAGCAGACGAACAAACCTACCTGGAACTAAGGGATTACGGGAACAGCCTGCAAAGAGAGCTAATCCTTGCAACAGAGATGAACAAAGGATACCACAGAATCATAGACATCCCTGAGAAAATAAACGGAAGGGATTACATTATACTGACTGGCAGCGCCGAGGAAACAGGCTACATAATAATAGAATACCTTGACAGAAGCATAACTTTTGTCACCCCAAAAACAGAAGGAGAATTCACCAAAGGAACAAACAAGATAACCAAACAAAATGGCAGTATAAAAATAAATCCTTAAAATGAAACGAAAAGCACAAGTATGGACAGCGGACTTCGTAATCGGCCTCTCATTATTCCTAGTAGTAGCAACCGCGAGCATCGCACTCATAATAAACACAAACCCAGGCGACAACTACCAATACCTGTACAAAGACACGATACACCTAACAAGCCAGCTGATGAGCACAGGCCACCCTGAGAACTGGAATACAACAAGCGTTGTAATACCAGGATTACTAGAAAACAAGACAAGGCTAAGCACAAGCAAACTAGAAGAATTCAAAGGAATAAGCTATGACAGGACAAAGAACCTGTTGCAGACAAGACATGAATACTTCTTCCACTTCAAAAACGAAACAGGAATAATAAACATGAGCCAATGCAACTACGGGTACAACGTAGAAACCGATGAAAACTGCAACCCCTTACTGGAAAGCCTGGAATACGACAACCTTGTAAGAATAGAAAGAATACTCATACACAACTCGCAACTCACAAAAATGGTGGTGTACTCTTGGAACTAAGAAAAAAAGCGATGTACTACACAATGGACGCCTTACTGGCAAGCCTGCTGTTAATGGGAATAGCAGTAATGATAATCAACAACCCGTTCCAAGAAACAAAGGAAGAACAAAAAAGCTTTCTCTCACAAGACTTGCTAAACAGCCTTTCAAACATGAAAGTAAGCGAGATAAACCACTCATTCATAGAAGAAGAAATTAACAACGGCAACATAACAAACACTAACTTAAGCGTCCTCGACCAAATAGGAGTGTACTGGGCGGAAAACAAAACAGGAAAAGCAAGCCAGTTATTTGAAATAACAGTACAAGGAGTCCTCCCTGAAAGAGCAGGCATGAGGCTTACAATTCAAGGCGAAGAATTGTACACAAAAGAATACGAAAACAGGAGAAACGTAGCAGCAGGGACAAGGCTGTTATCCGGCGTATTGCAAGGAGAGCCCTTGGAAGGCTACACCTCTTCAGCCTACCTTAAAAGAATAAGAAACAAGAAAACATCCTCGTACGCATACTTCGGAGGATTCACAGGCCAGGGAAATATAACTTTCTTCATAGAAAACATACCTGGCGATGTAAACGAAACCAAAGTAGAAGATGTATACCTTGAAGGAGATTACGCAGGAAACTTCTACTTCTACATAAACAACGAATTATGCGAACAAACACCTGGTAATGCCTTGTTCCAGCCAAACCCTACACCGATGGAAATAAATGAATGGAGCCTTGAGCACTGCAAGACAAGCATCAAGCCAGGAAGAAACAATTTCACGATTAACTTCACAACAAGCATATCTGAAAGCTATATAGGCGGAGGCTTGCTAAGAATCGACTATAGGACTGATGATTTACAGCAAAACCTGAGCTTTGGAAAAGACACATATTACTTCCCAGGATTATTCGGCCTGGCAAACCTATACGACTCATTCTACATCCCCGGGGAGCTTGAAACAATGGACGTAAAACTCCGCTTTGAAACAGGCAATGGAACACATACATACATAACCATAGGAGAAAGAATAATAGAAATTAACACGACGGACGGAGGAGAACGAACAATACACATAAGCAACGAAGAATTGCTAAACGAGCACAACTTCGACTACGGGCAGCTAAGCAGGAACACAGTACCATTAAGATTCGCATCGTACAACGCAACCACAGAGATAGTGACTGGGGGAGACGCAGACGTAATCCTAATAACTGACTTCAGCGCGAGCATGATGAGATCCGTATCGGACTGGAGCATGGGCCACTCCAACCAGAACTGCGAAGACCTATTTGAAAACCCTGAAGCCGGGAACAACCCGCATGTGAGAAGAACACACCTCGCGCAATGCGTTAACAACGAATTCGTAGATAACGTGATGAACTTCACAGGGAACAGGGTGTGGCCTGTATCCATATACCGGGACGGCATAGAACACTACAACAACCCTGATGACAGCGAAGCAGTAAAAGGATACATAAACAGCTTCCCCCAAGGAAGAGGCAAGATATGCATGTCGTGCGCGATAAACCAGGCATATGAATTATTGGAAGAGTACAGCTCGGATAACAGATCAAAATTCATAGTAGTAATGACAAACGGAGTCCCCACGCATTGCAGTGCAGACGGATGCACAGGTACTTCAACGGAATTCGGCGTGGAACAATGCGAAGGCCTCTGCACTAGCTCAGGAAACTGCCCCGAATCCATGGTGGAAGAGCAATGCACGGAGTGCACTAACAACCCAGGGGCGGCGGATAACGCGGTTTTTGCCGCAGAGAGAGCTGCGAATGACTTAAACGCAACCATATTCACAATAGGATTCGGCCCTGTAGACGATTGCGGGCAAGCAGAAGACATGCTAATGCAAATAGCGAATCATGGAAATGGAACGTACCAGCACAGCTCAGATGTTGAAGAACTAAGAATGATCTACCAGAACGTATCCATGGAAATACTTGAAATGCTTGAACAGGTAAACCAGACAGTTGTCACAGGGGAAAACATAACTGGTTCAACATTGTACGGCGACTCCCACATAAATTTCACGTATAAGCCAATAGTAGAGAGCATAAGTCCTGGGAAGATAAGCGTGAACGTGCACGAACCACTGCCTCAGTGCAATTACACGGTGAGCATCCCTGAAGAGCTAGAAGTAGTAGATGCAAAAGTAACCTCTTACTCAGGGACGCATTGGTCAGACTTGTTGATTGTTAATAATGAAACAGTTTTCAACATGACAAATTATTACGTGCCCTACTACCGGCTCGGGGACCCCCTAGCAATCCAAGTCCCTGTTGACGTCTTAGGGCCAGGGAACAACACGTTCTTCGTGGAAACAGGCGACTCACCTTTTAACAGGACTGGTTGTTCTCCGCATAATAGTTTTATTTACACAGCGATGATACCAGCAGTTACTGCAAGAACTGAAGTATCTGAAAAAATAGAAGGCTGCACGTGGACCGTGGCTTACGAAGACGGCGAGATAGATGAAATAAAAGTCCCACATGATTATGACGGGAATGAAAAGTGCAGTTACCAGCCCGGAAACGTTACGTTTGATGAAACAGACACGTACGATATAGCAATGCATAACTTGCTAAGACAATTAGACCTTGCAAACAACACCAAAGTATTTGTAAACATAAACCAGCTCGACCTGGAAATAGTGACCACTGTTATAGGAGAAGTGCCTTACTTGTGGGGCCCGTCACAAGCAAAAATAGAGGTGTGGCAATGAAACTTACAGGGAGGAAAGGATTTGCATACATCGTAAGTGCAAGCCTCATACTCCTAGTAGTCTTGTTTACTTTCCTCGCAGTCCAAAGGCCGATGCACACAGAACGCCAGGAAGCTTATGAATCAAGAATAAGAACCATGAACGACTTTGTTGAATCAGTGAACAAAGACTTGGAAAGAGTATCGTTTATATCTGCCTTCAGAACACTTATGGCATTGGAAGATGACATAGGCAACAGAGGAGAATTCATAGAAGATATTGATGAGTCTTTCAGGGAAACCTTCATGTACGGCACTATACAAGGCGCGGAAGTGCCTTTGATGAACGACACAAGCGTGGAGGAATACGAGGAGAGAATTAACCTGATCGCAGGGACGATGGGAATAAAAATAGACTTAAACGTGACAAGAATAGAACTATACCATACCGATCCGTGGAATGTAGAGGTGAATATAACAACAATTGTAAACATATCTGACATGCACGGAGAAGTATACTGGGAGTACGAGGAAAAAACAAATGCGAGGCTGCCAATAAGAAACCTTAGGGACCCGTTATACGCTGTGCATACCCTTAACAGGCTGCCCAACACGGTCAGGGAGCTTAACGCGACTTACCTTGTATCACCTGAAAATGATACGAGTAACCTGCAAGAACACATAAACCAATCATACTACCTCGCGTCACCGTACGCGCCGAGCTTCCTGATGCGTTTTGAAGGCAATAACAGTGCAAGCCCGTACGGAATAGAAAGCATAGTGAACATACACGAGTTGTCAGCACAAGACCTGACTGTGTACCCGGACAGGGCAAAAATCGACTACGTGTACTTCAATAATATTGATGAATCCCCGTATATATGTAATGTAGAAAGCATTTCTTTAGAATCATACTTCGTAATACCTTCCAACAGGCAGACATTGTACGAGGTTAGCGGGCTTGATCACTCAACAAACTGCCCTTAAAAATAGTATAAATTATTGAGTGATGACAAAAAGTATATAAGTAGTCGGAGCCACGAGGGAATATAAAGATGAAGAACATAACGACAGGCGTAGACAAGCTCATGGACATAGTGTCCGATAAGAAGAAAATAAGCGTGGAAGACGCAGCCAAAGAACTTGGTGTAGGCAAAGATGTAATACAGGAATGGGCTGAATTCTTAGAGCAGGAAGGCCTTATAAGCATAGACTACAAGTTGTCCAAAGTATGGCTTTATGAAAAAAAGATTACCACAAAAGATGTTCTCTCCACAGCTAAAGAAGTTGCTTCTGAAAAAGACGCGTTCATGAGAAAAATAGATGTTGTTATCAAAACCCTTGAAAGGGAAACCCTTGGATTTGAAGAAGTAAGAAAGCAATTCAAGGAAATACACAGGAATATAAAAGACGAAATAGAAACTGTAAAAGTAGAACTCGCAGAACTAGAACAATACGAGAACCTTAAGCGAACAATAGACAAAGACATAGAAAAACAGATGAAGTATTACGAGCAAGAAATAAACAAGTATTTTGAAGAGATAAAAAAAGACGAAGAAAGATACAACGAATTAATAAAAAAAGTAGACAGTGAAAAGGAAGCCGTTGAAGAAGCCCACAAAAAAATAAGCGGCATAGTTAAGAAGAAAGACGAAATACAGGAAACAATAAGACAGGCCATAAAAGACCTGAAAGAAAACGAAAAAACACTTAACCAGGAAACAAAAAACATTCTTGACTCACAAAAAAATATCAGCAAACTTCTCGCAAACGCCGAAACAATAAGCAACGACATCAAGAATAAGAAAGAAAAAACAGTAACAGAACTCCTTGATAAAATGGAGTTCGAAAAAGAGGCAAAGCAAAAAGAACAAGAAGATTTATTGAAGAAAGCCAAGGAGAAAACACAGGAAATGATGAAGTACCAGGATGCAGGAAAGAAAATATATGACAGTTTCAAAGGATTCTTCCTGAAAAGAATCAAGACAGAAGAACTAATAGGCGCGATAGACAGGGAGAAAGCCCTGATGAAAAAAGAGCTTGAAGAACTAAGAAACAAGACACAAGCATTTTCGCTAATGACAAAGAACAAAGACATAAAGAAAGAAATGGAAGAAATAAAGAAGAAAATAAAAAAAGTTGAAGACAAGAAAAATGGTCTGATGAAAAAAATAGAACACCTGGTTGATTACATAAAAGGAAAATAAAAAATATTTTTTTAGGGGGAGCACATGGCAAAGAAAACAATAAAGAAAAAAAAATCTACTAAAAAAAAGGCTGCTAAAACAAAACCTGCGAAAAAAGGAGCGGCAAAAAAAACAAGCGATACAAAGATAATAGACACGTACGATTACAGATCCGGCCAAATCCCCATAAAAGTAACAATAAAGAAAAAACAAGGCGAATTCGTCCCGCTATACGAACTCGAGATTTCTGTGATAAGCAAGACCACGGAGATGATACTGGAAAAAGTACGCCAGGAACTCATCAAAAAAGTAAGCCTTGGAATAGCAGAGATAAGCGACTTCAAAAAAACAGGTTTAGTAGAAGAAAAATTTGAGCAAATAATAAGCATACTAGTACAAAAATACTTCCCTGACAGCGACGCAGAAACAATGGAATTCCTGAAAACCTACCTGAAAATAAAAAGCCTTGGCCTGGGAAACCTTGAATTACTGATGAGCGACCACGGCCTGGAAGAAATAGTAGTAAACCAATCAGGAGAAACAGTATGGGTATACCATAAAAAATACGGCTGGCTGAAAACCAACGTGAACATGAAAGACGAAGAAGAAATAAGGCATTACGCAAGCATAATAGGCAGGAAGATAGGAAGGCAAATAACAGTACTAACCCCATTACTTGACGCGCACCTCACAGGAGGAGACAGGGTTAACGCAACGCTAAGCCCCGTATCCACGGCGGGAAACACAATCACAATAAGGAAATTCTCAAAAGACCCATGGACCATCACCAAATTCCTAAAAATGAAAACCATGACAGTGGAAGCAGCAGCGCTGATCTGGACAGCTATCCAGTACGAGATGTCCGCGATAATAGCAGGAGGTACTGCTTCTGGTAAGACAAGCACTATGAACGCGCTGGCAACACTTTTCCCCCCTAACCAGAGGATTATAAGCATAGAAGACACAAGAGAAATACAACTCCCAAAATTCCTCCACTGGGTACCACTAAACACTACTTTGCCAAACCCCGAAGGAAAAGGAGAAGTAACAATGGGAGACCTGCTCGTAAACAGCCTTAGGATGAGGCCTGACAGGATCATAGTAGGAGAAGTACGAAGGAAAAAAGAAACAGAAACATTGTTTGAAGCTATCCACACAGGGCACTCCGTTTACGCCACGTTCCACGCAAACAGCGCAAGAGAAACCGTTGAAAGGCTTACCAATCCACCGATTGACGTGCCAAAAATAATGCTCCCCGCAATATCCATGGTAATAGTACAGTTCAGAAACAGGAGGACTGGCCTGAGAAGAACATTCCAGGTAGCAGAAATACTCCCAAGCGGAGAGCAAAACGTCATCCTACAATACAACGCCAAGAAAGACATGCTCGAACAAGTCAGCAAGTCCAAAGCACTATACCAAAACATACAATTATACACAGGGATGACACCAGCAGAGCTTAAAAACAACCTGAAAGAAAAAGAAAAAATCCTGAAATACCTAATAACGAATAACATTGAAGACGTTGACAACGTAGGAAGAATCATGGCAGAGTACTACACGGACAAAGAAAACCTCATGAAACATGTTAATTCCAACAAGAAATTCTTATGAGGCCCCCACATGGAAATTTACAAGAGAATAGCCAGGGAAATACCAGGCATAAGGACGAAGCTGAGGCAAGCAGGAATATACGATGAGCCAGAAGATTACGTAAAAAAAATATTCTTCACAGCAGCATCTCTTTCAGCAGGAATAGCACTTGTTATATTCACATTCACTTTCAGCTTATGGGCTGTACTAGCAGGGCTCGTAATATTCCCATTCTTATTCATTTACTTCCTGAAATACGTGGATGTAAAAATAGAAAAAATCAGGAAGAGCATAGACCAGGAAATCGTTTTCGCAGGAAGATACCTTATAATAGAACTGGAATCCGGAGTCCCAGTATACGAAGCGTTCAAGAACATAGAAAAAAACTATCCTGTAGCGGGCTCGTACTTTGGAGACATAGTAAGCAGGGTGTACCTAGGTACAAGCCTTGAAGACGCTATAAACGAAACAATGCTCATAACTCCTTCAGCCAACCTTAGAAAGATATTATGGCAAATACTGAATTCTTCCAAGACAGGAGCAAACATAAGCAGCTCGCTTAACGTAATCCTGGACCAGGCCGTAAGAGAACAACAGATAGCCGTGAATGAGTACGGGAAAAAGCTGAACCCACTGGCAATGTTCTACATGATGGTATCCATCATAATACCCTCTCTTGGAATAACAATGCTTGTAATCCTTGCAACATTCATGGGCCTTAACGTGACAATGCCATTCTTCCTTGTAATCGCCTTAATGATAGGCTTCATCCAGTTCATGTTCCTGTCAATGATAAAATCAGCCAGACCACCTATAAGCATGTAAAATGGTAAACAAATTCGTAGCCAAAAAAAACGCTCCAAAAGAAAAGGAAAGCATGGAGAAAGAAGAGAAAAAGCCTGAGAAAAAAGATAGAGGAATAAAAAGCAGGTTTGATAAGAAGGAAAAAAAGGCTGAAAAGAAAAAATATTTTACAAGAATCATCGGGGAACACCTCGAAAAAGCTGGTTACGAAACGGATCCCAGGGATACGAGGAGAAGAATACTTCTGTACAGCATAATATTTGTGGTCCTGTTAAGCGCCTTAGTGATAATCATGGGCGTTGTAAACGACGTCAGGATTGGAATGATAATACTTATGCTGCTCTCAATGTGGACTCTCGTACTCTTCCTCGTCTACGCGTTGCTCGCATGGGGGTATTGTTTATTGCTGGACGTAAAAATATACCAGAGAACCAAGCAAATAGAAGAAGTCCTGCCTGACTTCCTCCAACTGGCATCTGCTAATATAAGCGCAGGAATGCCTGTGGACAGGGCTTTATGGTTTGCTGTAAGGCCTAAATTCGGAGTGCTCGCAACAGAGATAGAAGATATAGCAAAAGCCACGATAGCAGGAGAAGACCTGGATAAAGCCCTAGTAAAATTCTCAAAAAAATATGACTCAAACATACTAAAAGAATCCATCAGCTTAATCGTAGCAGGAATAAAAGCAGGGGGAGAACTATCAGAGCTGATGAACAAGATATCTCTTAACATCCAGGAAACCAAGCTGATGAAAAAAGAGATATCAGCAAACGTAACCACGTACGTCATATTCATAGGAATCGCTACCGTGGTTGCAGCGCCAGTATTATTCGCGTTAAGCACTGAACTCCTGGGCGTCGTAAAAGAAATAACGACACAGGTAGAATTTGACACGGGAACAGCAGGGCAAAACTTTTTCTCATTCGACTTCTCAGGAGAAAGCATATCCCAAGGAGACTTCAGAACATTCGCCTTAATCATAATAGGCATATCATCGTTTTTCTCAGCAGCAATAATAAGCACGATAAGAAAAGGAACAATAAAAGACGGGCTTAAAACAATACCAATATTCATAGCGGTAGGACTGTTAATATACTTTTCAGCATCATTCCTGTTCTCCATGGCACTAAGCGGGTTTTTCTAGATGCAATATATAAAAAGGAAAGAAAATATTTTTATAGCAGGATAACAAATATAACAATTTAAAAAAGAGGATTGTCCGGGCACAATAAAAATAAAATGTCAGAACTGCAAGACAGGTTTAAAGACAGGATAAGTGAGCTGAGAAGCCTGGCTGTATACGTGGTAACGTTAAGCGAGAAAGAATTTAAGGCCCAGTACACCACTGAAAAAAGCAAGTTATCAGAACAATTAAGAAACACCCTGGGTTTCAGGGTGCCACCCGAAGGCATTGCCGGATACGAAAAAAACCAGTTTCTGAAATACATAAGAAAAAAGATAATCGGCCTCGTAATGGACAGGCTTAAGCTTATGAACATAAAAATGCCTGATAACTACATAGCAATAGCAGAGACATTCATAGAAGAAAACCTTGCAAAAGGAAAAAAAGAAAAAGAAATAGAACAAGAATTCATAAAAAAAGGGTGGACGAAAAAAATAATAGATGTAATACTAGAGCACAACCAAAACATAAATGAAAAAACCAATATAAAAACAGGCAACACAATAAGAAAAAACACTGCCAAAGTAACAAACACTGTTTACAGGTTCAACGATAACGAAGAAGGAGAGAAAACATGGCAGACACTCCTTAAAAAGTACAAGAAAACCCGCTTTAAGGAATTCGTAAGGCAAAACGGGGAGTTAAGGCTGGAAAAAAAATCTTCTTACTACTACACCCAGGAAGACCTAAAACAGGCAAAAAAAGACGAATACTCGCTCAGAACACTGAAATCTTCTATTAAAAGCCTTTTAAACACAAAAAACCTGTTGAATATACAAGCAAATTTTTACACTTACAGCCCCGACAAACCTTTACTACTGGAAATAAACGAGGTAAAATACTTAATACTCCCCCATATGAACAGCCATACATGCGCGTTATGCGGAAAATCACAACCCATAAACAAAATGACCAAAATAGACTTATGGGATAAGAGCAGAACCAAAAAAATAACAAAGCACGTATGCAAGGAACACGAAGTATCCGTCTGGGACTTACTTGAAGAAAACAGGATAATCCAACAATAAAGCCACGACTATTCTTTTGAAATAAGCCAAAGAGCGAAAGCAGTAGCATTAATATCAATCAAGTCCCTCTTATGAAGGACGAGCGCCAATTTCCTCACATAGCTTTCTTCAACACCTATCTCTTTAGCCGCATCAGTAGAAGAAACCTTTTTCTTTCCCCTTACCAAATCCATGAGCTCATCCGCTTTTGTTTCAATAACAGCCATAAAACCACCTCATACAATAACAAGCACTCCTCCAAGAGCTAGCTTGCCCAGATTATACAATATAATTGAAGTAACCATAAAAACAGGTATATTCCTCATACCCTGATGGAAATTCCCGTATTTAATCATTCCTATAACAAGCCCGGAAACCACGCTGTTAGTCAAAATCATAAGAGTTGCAAAAATATCAAAATCAGAAGGAATAACACCTCCATCACCACCCACAGAAGTAATAAAAGACTGCTGTGCACCTGTAGGAGTGCCCCCTCCCTGATCATCAAGCCTGTCCTTAATATCACCTATAGTCATGTTTAAATGATAGCTCATAGAAAACATAAGAGGAGCAATAATTATCCCTGCAACCACTATGAAAATTACGTAGTTCTTAACACTTGCCGCAAGCCTCATGCGCATGCTTCTCATCTTAGTAATATTATCCGCTATATCCTCAAGAAGACTTGAAACACTGGAACCACTCCTTACACTGATAGAAATGCTGCTCATAGCCCTTTCCATGACTTTAGAATCAAATTTTTTCCCGAATATCTCAAGAGCCTTAGAAAAATTGCCTTTAACCTTAGATATCTTAGCAACCATTTCTATCTCCCTGGAAAACACGCCGAACCTAGGCCTGTTACTTGCAATCAATGCCTTATGCAATGGCAAGCCAGACCTGTAATTAGTTGCTACAAGCCTCAAGTACTCAGGAAGAACCTTTTCAACTTCTAAACGCCTCTTAAAAGCTTTGTAGTTAAGGAAAGCATTAGCACTCATTAAAACAATGAAATAGAACAATATAAAACCTACAATCCACCACGCCACAGCAAAGCCGATTATAGTAATAAGAGAAGACCCTAATGATAAAAGATATGCTCCCAGAGCAAAAAGACTTACTGCTAGAAGAGCAAGAGTTATATAAAACGTAGCCCTGATAAACTTGTGGGGATCCGCCTCTATGCCTGCTTTGTAAAACCTTGTTTTAAGATATGTAAAAGTATCCTTTTTCTTCTTTTTCTTCGCATTCACAGACACGTTCATACCAAGATGTTTTCTCACAGCAATTTTTTCAGCGTCAACAGTATTTTCTTTTAAGAAAAACTCATCTATAACCATTTCTGGCTCAACATAATCCCTTGCAAGTATTGATATGCTTTCACCGCCTTGTTTTCCAGCACTCTTACCAAGAGGTTTTACGCGTTCCTTTTTGTCTTTTTCTTCCGCCACTTTCAATAAGCCTCCACCGCAGGCCTTCTATACGATGTCATGATAAGGAAAAAATATTGTACTAATGAAAGAACCACCCAGAAACCCAGGAGAAAAGTCAGGGTTATTGAAAACCCCACAAAAGTAAGCACTGCTGTGATTATAATAAAACCCACAGTAGGTATTATGATTGATATCATCATGTAAAAAAGGGATAAAGCACTTAGTTCCCTTCCATATTCCTCAACTTTTATCTTCTGTGTTTCCACTATATCCTCCAGGAGGTTTTCGAGTGCAGCTGTAATATCCGCGCCTGTCTGAAGGCTGTTAAGCAACTGCCAGTAAACCTGTCTTAAATGAGGTGAAGGGCATATTTCGACAGCCTCCTTAATTGAATCCTCCAAGGTTTTTCCAAGCTTTACGCTGTTTATAATCTCGTCAAAATAAATACCTGTTAAAGCGAAGTTCCTGCTGGTATTCTGAAGGGCGCTGTAAATAGACCTCTCGCTTTTCAGCTCCATTATAAGGAAGCGAACCGCGGAGACAATCTCAGATTCCACTACTTTCTCGCTTCTCAACACGTTAAACGCAGGTATGTTAAAAAAGTAGAAGAAGAAAAACGCGAAGAACACAAAGAAAAATAACAGGGAGAACCATAAAGAAAGACCTAGAGTTATTGAAATAATGGAAAGCAATAGCGATACCAACAAGCTTATGGAAAGAGAAGAAACCACGCATCTTTTCAGGTAATCCCCAGGTGTAAATCCTATCCGGGCAGCCTTCAGGCTAGGGCCCAGTAAAGGAAAATACTTTGCCAGGTTATCAAAAAGCAGCATTACTATTCCAAAACACCCCTATTTTTTCTTGAAAGCTTTTTTAAGCCTGCTTATCAAAGACTTCTTGTCATCGTAATAATCAGCCATGATCTTTCCTACGTTTTCAACGTTGAAAATCTTTAGGTGAACCATTGCATCAAGTATGAATTTTCTTTCTTTCAGGTCGTCAGAAAGCTCTTTTTCTGAAAGACCTGTAAAAACGCTTAGATCGTTAAGAAGCCTTTTTGTCTTTTTTGACGGGACAAGGATATCTCTCTTCGCATCGTACTTGTAAAGCATGTTAAACTCAGTACCCTCCGTGACTTCTGAAACCTCAAGGGTACGCCTCATCCCAGTCCTCCTGTTCCTAAACTGGACTAGCATTAAGTTAATAGCAGAAAGAAGTGCTTTGGGAACATTAACAGGCTCACTTGTAAGCCTTGCAATTGCTTCGTGGCTGTTATTAGCGTGGAAAGTCCCGTAAACGGAGTGCCCTGTGTGGATAGCTTCAAACATTGTCTCCGCATCTTTATGCCTTCGTACTTCGCCCACAAGAATCCTGTCAGGCCTCATCCTAAGGCTGTTCACAAGCAAGTCTTCCATGTTGATACCGCCTTTTCCTTCAGCGTTAGGAAGTCTTGTCATCATTGGAACCCAGTACAAGTAACTTGCCAATCCCAGTTCCCTTGTGTCTTCTATGCTTATAATCCTCTGGTTAGGAGGAATGAAATTAGCCAAGGCGTTAAGAGTGCTTGTCTTACCAGAAGCAGTACCGCCAACTACCAGTATGGACATCTCGTAGTGTATAACCTGCCATAGTAAAGCGGCAACTTCAGATGTTAAAGTCTTGTTGGCAATGAACCTTGTTATAGTCCACGGGTCTTCTGAGAACTTCCTTATCGTGATAGTATTGCCTTTTGGAGTAATAGGAGTTATAGTCGCGTTAACCCTTTCACCAGTGGATAGGTATGCGTCTAGCAAAGGATTCAAAGTATTAAGCTGTCTTCCCACGTTCCTTCCAATCCTTGCAGCGGTCTGGCGTATCTGCTCTTCCGTGGACATGAATATGTTAGTCCGAAGCCATCCGTGCTTCCTGTGATAAACTCTTACTGGTTCCTCAGAGCTGTCAATTGTAATCTCTTCCAAGTAATGGTCGTGGAGTAGGAAATCAACGTACCCAATTCCGAGAGACCTGGATAGAAGGTAGCTTAGGAGAACTTCTTTGTCCCTGTCATTGCTATGGGGAAAGAAAGAACTGATAAGATCCATGGCTTCTTTCCTGAAAGATTCATCAGCACTGCCTGTTTTTTCATCAACGGAAAAGTCATCCAGGTTCATCTTTTTTATGAGATCTTCCTGGATTTCCTCAAGCACTATCTCGGTAGTCCTGCTGATACCTGAAATGCTTACGTTGTAAGAAAGCATGTGCGAGTCTTTCTTCCTGATAATTGAAATAGAAACAGGAATATTCCTCACAGTGTTATTGTATTTTTCCAGAACTTTAGCCTGTTGTTCACCTCCCATTACACCAACCCCTTTTTTTGTTATTCAAAAATATAAATATAAAACGATTTTATTTAGTATATTTTTATTCAACGTGTATATAAAGTTTTTTGTTTAATCGTCGTTCTCAGGGCATTCAACCCCGTATTTCAGTGCGTTTTGATGATCCAGGATAACCCATTCAGGTATTCCATGCCCAGGATGAGCCTGGCTTGCACTGCAAGTTAAGTGATCGTCGGTTGAAAAATAAACGGTGTCAACAATGCTTCTTCCCTCCCTTAAATACCCTACTTCTGATAGCGCGGGGATGTTCACAAGGCTTTCAACGCCGAACTCGCTTGTTTCATCCATCCCTGTAAACCTTTGCAGGAAGCTTGGAGCATCGCTTGTACTAATATAATATTTCTCGTTTACATGAACTGCGAGGTCCCCTGGAAAAACCGGGGACTCATGTTTCCTGAAATTCTGGGAGTAACTACCCCTGCTCCCAACAATATAAACAGGGTCTGCAAACCTGGCAATAGGATGCGAAGCTTCAACCCTTACAGACTTATTCCACTTGCTGGACGTGAATTCATCCCTTGCAATAACCCTGTACTCGAAAAAAGCCTTTACATGCCAAGGATCGTCCTGGTACAGCCCTGCATTCATCTCTTCAAACTCCAAATCAACACCGAGATACCCCAATCTCTCTATGTTATCAACCCAGACGTTCATGTTCGACTCATTGACAAGACTGTGCTCTTCGCCATCAAAAGTCCCATTAAGTAACAATTCTGATGCTATCTCGTCAAACCTGTTGTAAGGACTGATAAAACTATTCGTGTCCTCAACGTGTTCCTCAAAGACAAGAATCGTCCTAAGAGAAGCAACGGAGATGCCAGTACTAGCATCATCTTCCAAAGCAGATAAGAACCTGTTAACCTCGTTAATCCTATGAGAAGAAACGAAAGCTTCCCTGCTCTGACCGGGATTAGAAAAAGAAGCAAAATAAACAGATACTAATAACAACGCTATAATCACGGTTAAGCTAAAAAAATACCCTTTCCTGTTCAAAGATATTACTGCCATACCACGACCTCCAGGACGGAAGGCTCCCACATAAAGGGAATATCATCCACAAACGAATCTCTGAACTCAAGGTTTTGAGCCTCAAAATCAATATCCACGATGTTATTATTGTTGAAATCCAGCTTTTCAAACATATCAAAAGCCAAAGCCTGCCAACCATCAGAAGAATCATAACTATTACCTGACTCATTGTAATAACACTCATTATTACCAGCATACCCTGAAGGAATCGTCACATCTTTAAACGTGCCAACAGTCTGCACATTCCAATGACAACCATCCATATCAGTATAAACCCTGCGAAGGCTAAACACGGAAGGAATGCTTGCAGTATAAATCAACTTATTATGAGGAGAACAAGCATGGACAGTATCATTCATATCAAAAACCCTGAGATCTAACGTATTCTCATTAGAAAGAATATTCGGAGGAACCCCTATCATGAACGGATCCCCAAGCAAATAATAATCCTCGCCATAATCCTGCAAGTCATAAACCCCTCTATCATTCACTTCAAGCCTATCCGTCCAATGACGCCCCGAATAACTAATAACCCTGCCATCCAAAGGAGTGAACAAACCAGGAATCTCCAAATCAACACTACAATAATCACCTTCCGCATAAACCCCGAACTCATCAGACTCAAGACCCAGAACAATACTACCCGGTTCAGGAAAAATATCGTAAGGAATAAAAGAATACTCAACATAAGAATCACTGAACAACTCAGCATCAGAACCAGGAATATCAATAATCACAACCTGATCCTCCACATCCAACATCTGAATAATCTCAGCAGAAATATTCTCATAAATATCCCTAATACCCGTAACATTCGACGACTGCTGATAAGTACCATTACCAATTTCAGCAATCTCTTCCAACATATCTACTCCTAACTGACAAGCATCCACAGGACCAAAACCTATAGAGTAAAGCGTTACCCCTAAATCGTTGACCGCCCTATCAGCGGCAAATATTGCATCGTTAGAAGCGCCTGGATTGCTAATACACGCACTACACTGTTGGTTTATCGTGTCAGGATGACAACGACCTTCCCCCTCGCATAAATACTCACATTGCGGACTTCCAAAATCAGAAGAAAATCCTTCTTCACAACCATCCTCATTGCAATGCGAAGGAACTCCATTTGTCATTACAATCATAAATCTGGATCTTCCTTCTTCGCTATACTCATCTAGCAGCTCATATCCTTTGTTTATTGCACAAGACATGCATATCGCGCCTCGTCCTTCAGAAACAGTACCTGAATGAGTAAAATACCTAATCACGTCACTCCCATCGGAAGCGTCACCATCAAAATATATTATCCTATCACGATATATAAAAACAGGCCACACCCTGTTCCCTGAAACATTAAACATATTTTCCAAGAACTCCTCCCCTACGCACTGCGCTAAATCTGTCCTTCGAACCCTTGCATTGTCTTCACCTTCAGGATCTGAGAACAATGCC
The DNA here is from genome assembly GCA_003560545.1 of Candidatus Woesearchaeota archaeon. Lineage (GTDB taxonomy): Archaea > Nanobdellota > Nanobdellia > Woesearchaeales > 21-14-0-10-32-9 > PWWA01. Next base: position 23,144 of record PWLK01000069.1, read on the forward strand.
TCGCAATTATTCTGAACATGCCCATGGGTGTCATTCCACGTACTAATAGGTCTCTTCATAGTATCACTAAAATCTGTTATAAGCACTATATCCGCGTTGCCTCCTGCTAGTATTTCTGAGGTTGCGTTTTCGTAGCCGAACCTGAAGGGTATTGTTGCGTTTTCGTAATCTAAGTCAATGTGTTCTCCGACGTTTATAGTTATATCTTCTTGGCTTACAGCTCTTTCATCGCGGTGTATTGTTTCGTTTGCTATTGAGAAGAATATAGATGTGTTTACATCGCCGTAGTCCATCCTGTAGTTGAGTTTTACTTCTACATCTTCTAGTTTTCCTGGTACGTAGAACGAGTCGTA
>PWLK01000021.1 GCA_003560545.1 Candidatus Woesearchaeota archaeon
CACTAATACCTCTTTACGGGTTAGGCGAGAACGCTTTGGAGCAGTTCAGGTTCCTGAGCATGATCCTCGGAGCCAGCTTTGGAAGCATTGTAAGCCTCGGCATCGGGCCTATCGTTACGGCTAGCATTGTGTTGCAGTTGCTTAACGGTTCAGGGATTGTAAACTTTGAGCTTACAACCCAGGATGGCAGGAGGCGTTTCCAGGGAACCCAGAAAATACTAGCTGTTTTCTTCGTAGTAGTTGAATCATTTGTATTCGTATTAATGGGAGGCTTAACCCCTGTTCCCGGGATAAGCCCTTTAATCCTCGTTGGACAGCTTATCATCGGGGGTTTATTCATTTTGTTCATGGATGAGATTGTGAGCAAGTACGGGTTTGGCTCAGGTGTAGGGTTGTTCATCGTTGCAGGTGTAAGCCAGGAGATAATGATAAGGACTTTCAACCCTTTACCAAGTCCTTTAAACCCTGATATCCCTGCAGGTGCTATACCTGCAATTATACAAAGCATTGGCTTGGGTGATACGACTATTGCGAGTATTGAGTTCATGGCTATCCTTGCTACACTGGTTGTGTTTGCATTCGTTGTTTTCGTTCAGGCCATGAAAGTAGAAATCCCATTGAGTTTTGGCCGTGTGAAAGGGCACGGGGTGAGGTGGCCTCTTAATTTCTTGTACGCCAGTGTTATCCCTGTCATCCTTGTTTCTGCTTTGATTGCTAATCTTCAGTTACTAGCCAGGCTTTTTGAGAATATGGGCATGCCTATTTTTGGCACGTTTTCAGGTGAGATTCCCACGTCAGGCCTTGTTTTCTGGTTTACAGCTCCTAATATATTGGAGGAAATAGTGATAGGCACTTTCAGCCTTGTCAGCGTAGGGCAGGCTTTGACTTACATTGTTGTATTCGTTATTGGGGCTACTGTTTTCAGTATTTTCTGGGTTCAGACGGCTGGCCTTGATGCGGGTAGCCAGGCGAAGCAGATGATGGCTTCCGGGTTGCAGGTTCCTGGTTTTAGGAGGGATCAAAGGGTTCTGGAAAGATTGTTGAAAAGGTATATTGGTCCTCTAACTGTTATGGGGGGTATATCTATTGGCTTGCTCGCAAGCGTTGCGGATTTGACAGGTGCGATTGGCACTGGTACAGGTATATTATTGGCGGTTATGATTGTTTACAAGATTTACGAAGAGATTGCTAAGCAGCACATGTATGACATGAATCCTATGATGAGGAAGTTCGTGTCCAACTAAAGGAGGGTGGTTACTTTGATGGAATTGTTTTTGTCGTTAAGTTATTTTTGGATAATCTTATTGCTGGCTATAGTTGTTTCTCTTATTACCACCCTGATTTACAAGTTCGCGACGAATCAGGATGAGATTAAACGGATTAAGGCTGATATTAAGAAGCTTCGTGAGAAGATGAAGAAGCATAAGGATAACCAGAAGAAGCTCATGGAGATCAACCAGGAGATGATGTCTAAGAACTTCGCTGTGATGAAGCAGTCTTTGAGGGCTATGCTTTATTCTTTCCTGCCTATCATCTTAATTCTTTCGTGGATGGCAGGAAACCTTGTTTACCAGCCCATCATGCCTGGCGAGGAGTTCACCGTTGAGGCTTTTTTCTCCGAGGATTACGAAGGAGACCTGGATAGCGTTATTTTATCGATAATGCCTGAGATGACGGTTCATAATAGGGAAAATATAAATAATGGTATTGCCTGGACTCTTAGTGCTGGGTCTGAGGGAAGCTATAACTTGCAGTTCGAAGGGGAGACTTTCAGGGAGAGCAAAGCAGTCATTGTTACAAGCATTAAGGACTACGAGCAGCCCGTTGAAGAGTACGATTCAGATCTTGAAAGAGTGGTTGTTGGCAACGAAGTTGTAAGGCCTTTCGGGGATACGAGTTTGTTCGGCTGGAGGCCTGGTTGGCTTGGAGCTTACATTTTGTTGACTATTCCGCTCAGTATTTTGTTGAGAAAAGTTTTGGGGGTGGCATAAAAAAATGGTTGAAAAGAAAAGTAGTGGCGGTGGTAAAACCGTTGATGAAGGAAAGGCATGTGCGGTTCTCTCCTATATTTTGGTGGGAATCATATGGTACTTCGTGGATGAGAAGATGAAGAAGAACTCTTACGCGAAGTTCCACGTGAAGCAAGCGCTCGTATTATTGTTTTTGAGCATTGCTATTAGTATTGTTGGATCGGTCATTCCGATTATTGGCTGGTTCATAATATTGCCGCTTGGCTCTTTATTCACATTTGTATTGTGGATTATAGGGATTATAAATTCTCTGAGCGGTAAGGAGAAGAAACTGCCTATTGTTGGTGGGTTCGCGAAGCACCTGACCTTTTAAAGAAATTTTTTTTTCTTTTTTTTTTAGATAATATTTATAAATCGTTCTTGTTTCCCTGGTTTTTATGAGTGAAGCTAAGGTTAAGTCGAGGAATTTCAGGAAGGTTCGGGTTAGGACTGTTAAGGGCTCTAAGGATGTTTTTAAGAGGAGGAGGCCTAAGCTCGGTGTTTGTAGTGTTACCAGGGAGTCTTTGAAGGGTGTTCCTAGGGCTTTGCCTGGTGATTTGAAGAATGTTCCGAGGAGTGCTAGGAGGCCTAGCAGGCCTTTCGGCGGTGTTTTGTCGAGTAGGGCTTCACGTTTGGAGATTAAGAAAAGGATTAGGAAGTAGGGTCTGTGGCTTGCCTTGGTGACATGGCAAGGGTTTCTTTTCAGACCGGATTGGTAGGTGATTGGAAATGTTTGAAGTTGGAAGTTTATGTGTTAAGTTGGCTGGCAGGGATGCTGGCAAGAAGTGTGTTGTCGTCGATGTTTTGGATGACGCTCATGTTTTGGTTGATGGGGAGACTCGTAGGAGGAAGTGTAATTTGAGGCATTTGGATCCTTTGGGTGAGTCTTTGGATGTTAAGAAGGGGGCTTCCAGGGCTGATGTTAAGAAGGCTTTTAAGGCGATTGGTGTTGAGTTGACGGATTCTAAGCCTAAGAAGGTTGGTGAGAGGCCTAAGAAGCAGAAGGTTAGGAAGTCTGAGTTGGCAGTGCCTGAGGAGAAAGCTTCTAAGAAGGCTGCTCCTGCCAAGGAAAAACCAGTTCCTGAGCCTGAGAGTGCTGAAAAAGCCGATGAGAGTGTTTCTAAGGATTCTGTTAAGAAAGAATAAAAACCTCTTTTTCTTTTTGTTTTCACTCTTCAATAACAACAAACTTTATAAATTAGTTCGTATTACTCACCAACAGATTGTAACAATAAACTATGTCGCGATACAATAAACAGGTGAAAAACAACATGATCGTACAAAAAGACTTTTTAAACAAACTCAAGGATTTCGGCATCAACAGCTACGAAGCAAAGATATGGACAGCCCTCTTAAGCAGAGGCGTGAGCACAGCCGGAGAACTCTCCGATATCGCAAACGTGCCAAGGAGCAGGTCTTACGACGTCTTAGAAAGTCTTGAAAAAAAAGGCTTTGTCATAATGAAACTGGGCAAACCCATAAAATACATCGCGGTACCCCCAAAAGAAGTCGTTGAAAGAGTCAAAAAGAACATCAAGACAGAAGCAGAAACAAGCATGAAAATGATTGACGAGATAAAAAAAACAGAGATACTTAACGACTTAACCACGTTGCACACACAAGGCGTAGACCTCCTGGACCCTTCAGAGCTTTCAGGAAGCGTAAAAGGAAGAGACAACTTATACGACCACCTCAACATGATGATAAAAGAAGCAGAGGAAAGCATCATCATTGTAACAACAGAAGAAGGCCTTAAAAGAAAAGCAGATTTCTTCATAAGAAACCTTAGGAAAGCCAAGGAAAGAGGAGTCCAGATAAGAATCGCTGCCCCGATAACCAAGGAAACAGATGCAATAAAAGAACTAAGGAAGATCGCAGAGATAAGAAACATGGACTTAAGCGCAAGGTTCTGCATTTCAGACAAGTCATCAATCCTGTTCATGATGGCACACGACGCAGACATCCACGAAGGCTACGACGTAGGCATATGGGTTAACACAGATTTCTTTGCAAACGCCTTAACCCAGTTATTCGACCTCGCATGGAAAGCCATAAAAGTAAAAGCGTAATCCTGATTGGTATGGCGCTGAAATCACTGGAAGAACTCGCAAGTCCTTACGGAGTACACAAATCAACAACTATTGTAACGCAGTACAACCCTCATTTTAACTTCTACGATTATATCACAAGCAGGAAGGATGAATATAAAGAAGTTACTTCTCCTGTAACCAGGAACTTTGGCACTCAGGAAGACGAAAACAAAATATTGGAAGAAGCAATGCCTTTAATAGAAGAAGAACTAGCAGGTATTAAGCCTGGCACTGACAAGGACAGACTTATAGGTGCACAGAAAATTAAGTATGCTGCGGCAGGCCTCATAAAAAATTATAAGAATGATATAATTAATGCTGCCGAAAAGTTGTGCGACGGGTCAGACGCAAATATATGCCTGGTAAGGTACAAGTATTTCACGGACGAAAAATTGCAGGCCAGATTTGAGCTTTTCAAGAAACGAGAATGACAACATCGCTAATTTCTGCAAAACCTTTTTAACTATATTATTCGTGCTCATTAAAATGGATTACAAGGAAAGGCTGAGAATTGTAGGGACAAGCCATGTGTCAAGGGAGTCCCATGAGCGTATAAGAAAGGCTTTCACAGATTTTAAGCCCACAGTTATATGCTTAGAGCTTGACAGGGCTCGGCTTGAAGGCCTTTTGTCTAAGAAAAAGCCTAGTATGAACCCTTTGATTGCGGCAAGGATTGGCTTAACAGGCTATGTTTTCTCTATTATCGGAAGGGTTGTCCAGAAGAAAATAGGGAATCTTTCAGGGATTATGCCTGGCAGCGAAATGCTTTTAGGGGAAAAGCTTGCCAGGAATAACAATTTAAAGCTTGCCCTGATAGACCAGGATGTTGCTATAACTCTTAGGAATATGAGCAAAAAAGTTTCTTTCAGGGAGAAGGCAAGGCTTGTTTTTGACTTGTTGTTATCCCCATTTTCTAGGAAGAGAAGGATGAGCATAGACCTCACAAGGATTCCTAAGGATGAGGTTATAAAAAAGGTTCTTGGTGAGATGAAAAAAAGGTATCCTTTGCTTCATAAGGTGTTGGTGGATGACAGGAACAAGGTTATGGCGAAAAGGATTTTCTTTTTGTTAAGGCAGGATCCTGGGGACAGGGTTTTGGCGGTTGTGGGTGCAGGCCATGTTGAGGGCTTGGAGAAGGAGTTAGAGTCTCTTGCTGCGTCCAATTTGTATTTTCCGGGTGCTTAAAACACTAATATTTTTATATTAAGAGTGTGATTTATTGTTTTTATGAACCCTCTTTCAAAGCTTGGCTATGCTTTTAGGAATTCTTTGAATTATACTAATAAAGAGGTGGGCTTGTTCGTTCTCGCCGTTGCTGTTTCTGCCGCTGTTTCATTTCTTTTTCTTGGCATGACGGGCTTGCTTGGTTACGGGGACGTGGAAGGTTTCATGGTAAGCCTTTTCTTTTTCGCGTTGCTTTTCTTTGTTTTCATCACAGGGCAGAAGGTTATGGGTTTGTTCCTTGGTTGTAAGGCGTCTTTCTCTATTTGGAGGTTCGGTCCTTTTATTGCTTTGTTCATCTCGTTTTATACTCTTGCTTTGTTTCATCCTTGGTTCATGATTCCTTTTCTTTACCTTGGAACCGTGCATTTAGAGGTTATTCCCAGGCTTAGGCTTGGCAAGTTCAGGCACGAAGTAGGTATGAAGGATTTGTTTCTTGCAGGGGTTGCTGGCCCGGTTGCGTTGATTTTGTTCTTGCTCGTCTTGCTGCAGCCTTTATACCTTGTTACTGGGACTGAATTCTTCCGGGCAGGTATTTATGTTGCTGCTTTGATTTTGTTTTTTTCGTCTTTGCCTTTGCCATATAGTAATGGTGCGAATATTTTTATGAAGTCCAGGTGGTTCTGGCTTTTCACGTTTTTGTTTTCTTTGTTCTTTTTGTTATTGGTTTTGTTGTTTAGCTGGGTTTCTTATATCCTGGCTTTAGGCCTTGCACTTGTCATTGTGCTTATTCTCAGGTGGTATTCTAAGAAGGATTAGCTTAGGAAAGATGTTAGGCCTTTTTGGAATAGGTATATTGCTGCTATGTATGTGAATATGGTTATTGGGAAGAATATTATGATGATGAAGTATATGCTTATTCCTAGTTCTATGGTGCTTGCGAGGTCTCCGAAGAATATTATGGATTTTATTACTAGGTATAGTAGGGCTGCGAGCAGGAATCTTAGTGGGATTAGTTCGTAGTGGTATAGGATTAGTGTTATTCCTGCTAGTACGTCCATTGCTCCCATTATTTTTATTAGTAGCACGGTTATGTGTTTGTCTTGGTGTCTTAAATAATTTGCGTGGTTTTCCCCGGAAATTCTTTGTTTCTCCTCGATAAAATCAAAACATTTATATACTTAGTATTTCAGTGTTAGAGGAAGAAACCAGTTTTTAGGGGGTGTATATGAAAAATGGCTCAAAAAGTAGCAAAAGCAGGAGTTAAGAAAGCAGATGGATATCTTTACTTTGTTGATAAGCAAGGGGATATCTCCAGGGCTAAGATGGCTCGTGGTGGCAGCAGGAAAGGTAAGAAGGGCAAGCCTGAGAAGGTTGCTAAGGTCGGTGTTAAGAAAGAATCCGGATTCCTTTACTTTGTCGATAAGCACGGCGATGTTTCCAGGGCTAAGATGGCTAGGGGTAGGAAGTAAGCCCTTATTTTTTTCTTTTTTTTAGAAAAATAATCTTCTATATAGA
>PWLK01000011.1 GCA_003560545.1 Candidatus Woesearchaeota archaeon
CAAAAACAATTAACTACGATATGGTAAATAAATGTTGGGGCACCACAGCACAATTACATTAAAATATGTACATGGATAAAACCAATACTAAAAAACCACAAGATATACTTTGTTTATTTCTTCAGCATCTTCATAGCCAAAGGTATACTTAGCAATACAACCGCTCCAAGGTACACATACCATTCAATGCTAAGCACGAACAAGTGAAATCCTTCCCACGCAGTTACGAGGAACAGTGTGAACAAGAACACAACTAGTTTCACCATCTGGTAATCATGGAATTTCAGTTTCTTAAGGTTTTTATCCATTTTTTTGCATAAGCCAAACATAAATTTTCACCTCAAAACAAATTATTGGTATTTCGAGTTTAAAAATATATTCCTATTATAAACATGTTAAAGCCCTGTTTTGAAGTACAAGGGTTAATTATAAATAAAAATTATTACTTCTTGTTAAAAGGTGGTATTTAATGGCAAAAATAGCTATATTATTAGGATCTGTAAGGGAAGGAAGACAAGGCATCAAGGCAGCAAGATTCATTAAAAATAAATTTGAAGAAAGAAAACACGAAATATTCCTCGCCGACCCATTAAAATACAAGCTGCCCTTGCTAGAAAAAAAGTATGCCAAATACGAAGAAGACAAAGCCCCGGAAGCAATGAAAAAGCTTTCAAAAGAATTCAAAGAAGCAGACGGCTTCATCATCGTGACAGCGGAGTACAACCACGGACCGCCAGCAGCCTTGAAGAACATGCTAGACCATTTCGCCCAGGAATACTTTTTCAAGCCAAGCGCGATATCCAGTTATACAACAGGCTCATTCGGCGGAGTCAGGGCGGCGATACAGCTAAGAAGCATACTGGCAGAACTAGGAATGCCAACTATACCAACAATGTTCCCTGTGCCCAAGATAAAAGAAGCGTTTGACGAGGACGGAAACCCGTTAGACGAGAATTATAATAGGCGAATAGAGAAATTCGTAAAAGAATTCGAGTGGTACCTGGAAGCATTCGCGAACCAGAGAAAGAAAGGCACGCCTTACTAATAATTCCTTTTCTTTTCGCGGTTCAAGGCAAAATATATAAAAAAACAGGGCTTGCCAAGACGAGATAGGGGGTGTTTTATCATGGAATTAGGAATTATCGGCCTTGGAAGAATGGGCTATAACATGGCCTTAAGGCTCAAAGAAGGAAACCATAAAGTTGTTGCTTTTAACAGGACCAAAGAAAAAGTTGACGAAATTGCAAAGGAAGGAGTAACTCCGGCTTATTCTTTGAAAGAACTCGCTGAAAAACTGGAAAAACCAAGAATAGTATGGTTGATGGTCCCTCATAAAGTAGTTGACTCAATGCTTGAAGAGCTTGAAAGCGTCCTAGAAAAAGGAGATATCATTGTGGACGGCGGAAACAGCAACTTCAACGAAACCGTGAAGCGAGGGGAAGAAATGGAAAAGAAAGGCTTCATATACATGGATGCCGGTGTCTCCGGAGGCACTGCTGCCGCGAAAACAGGTTATTGCATCATGGTAGGTGGCAACAAGGAAGCATACAAAAAAATGGTTCCTGCCCTGAAATCCATGGCTACAACGAACGGCTACGAATACATAGGCCCCAGGGGGAGCGGGCACTACGTGAAAATGGTCCACAACGCCATCGAGTACGGTATCATGGAAGCCATGGGTGAAGGATTCCACTTATTAGAGAAAGGACCTTACAAAGACCTCAACATGCTAAAAATTGCAAGGCTTTGGAATAATGGCAGTATAATACGCTCGTTCTTAATGGAAATGGCAGTTAATGCTTTCGAGCACCACCCAGAATTGAAAGACGTCCCAGGCCATATTGACGATACAGGTGAAGGCAGGTGGGCCGTTGAAACTGCGATGAAGCACAGCGTTCCTTTCACTGTCAACACGCAAGCCCTTTTTTCAAGGTACAGGTCAAGGGAGAAAGAAACCCTTTCCAACAAGCTAGTGGCAGCTCTGCGTGATGAATTCGGAGGCCACGGATTCAAAAAATGATAACATTATACGAAGAAGACAAGGACAAGCTTTCAGCCAAGGCAGCCAGTATAATACTGAACGAATTAGAAGTTCTTGCAAAAGAAAAAGAACAAGTAGTTCTTGGCTTGCCAGGGGGGAGAAGCGTAAAAAAAGTTTATGATGAATTCGCGAAGAGCAACAGCGATGCATGGAAGAAAACACATATCTTCACAGTAGATGAAAGAGTTGCCCTTGCTGATTCTGATGAGAGGAATTCAAAGCTAATCAAAGAATCTTTCACGGATAAACTCATAGAGAAAGGATTAATCGGAGAAAAAAACCTGCATTTCCTTAAAGGAACAACTCAGGAACACTTCTCTGCTTACGGGGAAGAGCTCAAAATACTTGGCGGGTTTGATATAGTCTTGCTCGGAGTAGGAGAAGACGGGCATGTAGCTGCTCTTTACCCAGAGCATCCTGTGCTGGACAAAGAAAGCTCTTATGCCTACATGGAAGACTCGCCTAAGCCGCCCCCGAAAAGGATTACGGCAACTAAAGACCTAATATTGAACGCAGGATTGGTTGCTTTGTTCTTCATAGGTGAAGGAAAAAAAGAAGCGTACAAAGCATTCCTTGATGATTCCAAGGATTTTTATGACTGCCCTGCAAAGATAGGCTTTGAAGCAAACAAATTATTTGTTTTCACAGACATAAAAAAATGAAAAAATACACAATAGTAATACTAGGAGGAACAGGGGACTTGGCCGTAGAAAAGCTAAGCCCTTCAATAAACAATATTGCTGAGAAAAAAGGAATAGAAATACTCTTGGTAGGTATTGGAAGAAGAATTTTTTCTGATAATGAATACAAGGCGATGCTTGAAAACAGCAAGTTCAGGTTTTCAAAAAAGGTAAATGTGAAGTATTACCAGGCAGGGTTTGACAACAAGAATTCTTTGAAAGACCTCCACGTATTTCTTGACAAAGAAGAAAAAGGAAAAAGCGATGGAAGAATATTCTACCTGGCTACCAGCCACGTATTCTTCAAAAACATCCTGGAACAGCTAAGCAAGTGCTGCTTTCACAAAGAAGGAAAGATAAACAGGATAGTAATAGAAAAGCCATTCGGCGAAGACCTAAAATCTTATAACTCCCTGAACAGGCTTATAAGAAAACATTTCTCTGAAGAACAAATATACAGGGTCGACCACTACCTTGCAAAGGAAACTATTGAGAACATCTTAGTACTCAGGATGTCAAACCCGTTCCTTGAAAGAACATGGAATTCTGACTTCATAGAAAAAATAAACATAACAGTAGACGAAAAAAAAGGCATAGGAAGAAGGATAGAATACTACGATAAAACAGGAGCGATACGGGACATGGTTCAAAACCATTTACTGCAAATATTGTCATTCATCCTTATGAAACCTCCAAAAACCACCATCCCTGGAGATGTTCACGCAGAGAAAGCCAAAGCAATAAAAAAAGTTTATTTCACAGGAAAAGCATTCCTAGGACAATACGAAGGCTACGCGGAAGAAGCAAGGAAAACAGGAAACCCAAATTCGAGAACGGAAACATTCGCAGAGCTAACATTGAAATCAAATGACAAGAACTGGAAAGGCACAACCATAAACCTGAGAACAGGAAAGAAACTAAAAAAGAAAGAAGCCAAGATAGAAATAATATACAAGAAAGAACCATGCTTATTGTACTGCAACATAGACACGAACCCTAACAAACTCGTATTAAACATCCAGCCAGAGCAAGACGTAGAGCTCTGCATCAACACCAAAACGCCAGGCTCAGAATTTGAAATAACACACGAATCACTAGCTTTCTCACCAACAAAGAAATTTGACTCGGACGCCCCGCAGAACTACGAGTTATTACTATGGGAATGCATTAAAGGCAACAAAACATTGTTCATAAGCGACATAGAACTAAAAGAAGCATGGAAAACCGTTGACGACATAAGGCATAAGATAAAAAATAACAAGATAATAACCTACAAAGAAGGCAGCGAAGGCCCTTCAGCGTGAATTCCAGCCAAAACTTTTTAAACAACAATTCTTTTTCTCTTGGTATGAAGCCAGATGAAAAGTTTTCCCTGATTACAAGGGATTTGCAGGAAGTTGTAGGGGAAGAAAAAATCAGGGAGGTCCTGAAAGAAAGAGATCTTAAGATTTACTGGGGTACAGCTCCGACGGGGAAGCCTCATGTTGGTTACTTTGTGCCTATGCTTAAAATAGCTGATTTCCTTGAAGCCGGCTGCCATGTCACTATTCTTTTCGCGGATATGCATGCTTACCTGGATAATATGAAAAGCACGTGGGACTTGCTTGAAAAAAGAACAAAGTATTATGAATTCATAATAAGGGAGATGCTGAAGCTCGTAGGCGTTCCCTTGGACAAATTAAAGTTTGTTAAAGGTACTGATTTTCAGTTAAAGGAAAAATACTCGTTGGACATGTACAAGTTATCCGCGTTGGCTACGACCAGGGACACTCAGAAAGCCGGTGCAGAAGTCGTGAAGCAAATAGAAACGCCTAAGATGAGTGGGTTGTTATACCCAATACTTCAGGCTGTAGACGAGGAGCACTTAGGCGTGGACGCGCAGTTCGGCGGGGGGGACCAGAGAAAGATATTCATGTTTGCAAGGGAGTTCCTTCCCAGGATAGGCTACGAGAAACGAATTCATTTGATGAATCCTTTAGTGCCAGGCCTTGGCGAGTCAGGGAAGATGAGTGCTTCCGAGCCTAATTCCAAGATTGGTTTTGAGGATTCCGATGAGGTTATTGATAAGAAGATCAGGAAGGCGTATTCTGCTGATGGCGTAGTAGAAGGCAACGGGTTGCTTGCTATGGCTAAATACGTGTTGTTTAAGAACCTTGAAAGGGAGAAAAGAAGCTTCGTGGTGGAGAGGCCTGAGAAGTACGGGGGGAACATAGAGTTCAAGTCGTATGATGAACTCGAAAAATCCTTTAAAACCAAGGAATTATCGTCTATAGACCTGAAAGCAGGGGTTGCGGCGGAGCTAAAGCGGTTCCTTGCGCCTCTCAGGGAATCACAGGAGAAGAACATAAAGCTTTTAAAGGAAGCGTACCCTGAAGATTAACTGTATCCTCTGAAAGGGAAACAAAACCTTTAAATATTAAATCCTACTATTGAATGGTTAATAGTTAATAATCATATTTGTGAGGGTGTGTTCATGGCTGAAGAAGAAAAGAAATATTCAAAGCAATTGCTTGGGAAGACCGTTGTTTCAAAGACAGGGAAAAGGTTTGGAGACGTTGGGGATATAGTTTTCGAGACTAATTCCGGGGAGTTAATCCATATTGTTCTTACGAATCCAACTCCGTATGCTAAGAAGCTCGAATTGGAGAAGACTAAGGATGGAGATCCTTTAATACCTTTCTCTGCGGTAATAGCCATGGGTGATTTCATGGTTGTAGCAGAAGAGGATATTATCTGATTTTTTTCTATCTTTTCTTTTTAGAATATTACGCTTATTACGTCCCTGTCAATTTTTCCTTCTACTGACTTGATTTTTTCCTTTAGTTCTTCGTCGAGGGATGCGTGCTTTATTTGTTCCAGTAAGTCAAGGATTTGCCTTATATACCTGACTATGTCTCCTTCGCTTAAAGTGCTGTACCCGAGCAAGTCTGCGAATTCTATTCCGTTATACCATTCTTTGAGGAATGTTTCTATTATGAATAGTTTGTGCTCTTGGAAGTACCTGTTCAGGGTTTTGTTTTTCTTTGCTATTTTGTATATTTTATTCGAGGATTTCTTTGTTTCTACTTTGAATTTAGTATTCCTTTTTTCTTCCAGGACTATCCTGCCTGCTACGACTAGTATGTCTATCTCGTTAAGTTCTTTTGTTATGCTTGTGCAGAATAGCTCTGTTACAAGCAGTTCTTCCGTGTAAATTCTGGATGCGAATAATCCTTTCTCTGTCAGTTCGTCTTCTTCTGTGATGTAGCCTTCGCGGACAAGCTTTTTTTTCTTTTTGTTGAAACTATTCGTGATTCGCTGTGCTCCTTTTCTTCCGCCTTGCTGGTATGAGTAAAAGCTGCTTTTGAGGATGATGTTTCTTTCTTCTTCGTTGTGGCTGTGTATCAGGTTCAGGATTGTGTTATAGGATAATTTGAACTGGGAGTTCAGTGGTTCGGAATCACTTTCTGTTATGCTTTTGACTTTGTTCACGTCCGTCGTGGTTCTTTCTATTACGCTTACAACGAATCCTTCTTTGTCTATTCCTCTTCTTCCGGCTCTTCCTGCTAATTGGAAGTATTCTTTGCTGTTCAGGTATCTGAAGTTGATCCCGTCGAATTTCTCTAAGGAGTCGAAGCACACTGTTTTTGCGGGCATGTTTATGCCGACGGCGAAGGTTTCTGTTGCGAACAATACTTTTACGAGGCCTTCTGCGAACAGGTTCTCTACGATTTCTTTTAGGACGGGTAGCATGCCTGCGTGGTGGAATGCTATTCCTTTAGACAGGCATTCTCTTAATAGTTTTGTTGTCTTTAAATTATGCACTGATGAATCAGTGTTCCTCAGCCTTTCTCTTACAAGGCTTG
>PWLK01000032.1 GCA_003560545.1 Candidatus Woesearchaeota archaeon
CTTATTCGCAATCAACAACGTAGCAGACCCCATCAGAAACTCTAATGAACGCCAATTAAATGCTCTTCTTAACTACGCCTCCAATTCTAATAACGGCCTCACAAAATACGTTGCGACAGCACACCACAGGCCAAGAGATGCCTTGCGTGCAGGCCTGAGATGGCTTGATCATGATGCAGTGCACCCTTACACTTTATCTTGTGATAATAACATAATAGAGTATTCTAGGAAGACCAGGGAGAACCACAACGCACTTAACTCCGTCGGCGGAGTGGCATTGAAATAAATAAAAATAATATTTCTATTTCAAGCCCTCTTTTTTGTATATGTTTTTTCTGTGGCCTATATCTATTACAAGAACTAATAATTTATCTTTTTCAAGATCAACAATTAATCTGTAATCTCCTACTCTGAATTTATAGGATTTATCCCCGACCAGCCTTTTTAGGTATGCTTCTGGCCTGATTCTTAATTTGTCTAATGACAATATTATTCTTTCCCTGTCTCGGGAGTTTAATTTGTCAAGAAATTTTTCAACTCTTTTTGATAAGATTATTTCGTACACTAAAAAATCGCCCCGTAGTTTTTTGTGCACAAAAGCTGGTGTGTTTTTGGTTGCATTTAAGAAGCCCGTTATAGATTATATTTCTTTTTTAGGTCTGATAGTGTGACAAATTTGCCTTCGGAGATTTCTTTTCTTGAAAGGGCTATATCTTTTTTTGTTTGTTCGGATAGCTCTTTGGTATCTTCTATGATGTTCCAGATTACATCTTCGTAAGTTTCCCTGTCAAAAAGCTTCATTTTGTTTAGCTCTTTCTGTAAGTCTGAGCTTATTTGAATAGTTGTCGATGCCATAATAAACTATAATTTAATATAGTATATAAGTTTTTTTCTTTTTATTATTTTTTATCTATATAGAAAATAATTGTTTTGGCAAAACCCTTTTTTTGCAGGTCCTCCAAGGAAAATTATTTAAATCAACCCATGTTTTTAAAATCATAATATTAAAGGGTGGTATAACTTGAAACTCACACTTGCCGAGCCAAAACTATTAAAGGAAAGCATAAGCATAATCTCAGACCTCGTAACAGAAGCAAGGTTCAAAATCTCCAAAGACGTCCTGGAACTAGTAGCGATGGACCCGGCTAACGTAGCCATGGTAATATTCAAAATGCCAAGCTCTTCTTTCGCAGAGTACGACATAAAAAAAGACGAAGTCATCGCCCTAAACCTTGGCAGCCTAAAACAAGTCCTCAGAAGGGCTAAGAACAACGACGTCCTAACCCTTGAAATGATGGACGGCAAACTAAAAGTAGTATTGAAAGGCAAGAGCACGAGGACGTTCGACTTGCCATTAATAGACTTAGAGGAAAAAGAGCAGAAAATACCAAAACTCGATCCTAAAGCAACAATAGAAATGCCTTCGGAATCATTAGATGAAGCAATAGAAGACGTTGACATCGTAAGCGAAAGCATCTCTTTCCAGGCAGAAAAAGACAAGCTATTAATCTCCGGCTCAGGAGACCTTACAAAAGCCGAAGTCGTGCTAAACCAAAGTGACGATGTGAAGATAACAAGTTCTGATTCTCATAAGAGCAAATACAGCATTGAATACCTGAAAAAAATGGTTCAGGGCAGTAAGCTCGCAGGAAAGGCTTCCCTGAAATTCAGCAAGGACTACCCTTTAACCCTTGAATACCTGGAGAAAGACAAGGTAAGCCTTACATTCATACTCGCACCCAGGGTTGACAACGATTAATTCTTCTTAATCTGTTCTTCCCGGAGATTCATCGAAAATACTAACAAAAGTTATAAATAGTATCATGCCCGCGTACAAAGTATGGAATTGGACAAAGCATTAGCTTTAATAAAAAGAAACTTGAAAAAGGAGATAATAGAAACGAAGCATTTTAAGGAACAATGTTTAGATAGAAATTTAGATATAAAGACCATACGAAACGTTGTAAGCGGAAATAAGATTTTGGGGATTGTTGAACAAGATGAAAAAGAGAAATTATACAAAGTGTGGTTTTATTACGAAAAAAACAAAGATTTAAATATTGTTATGAGAATACTGCCTTCGGGTAAGCTGAAGTTCGTAACTACATTTCCTTGTTATTCGGACAGGAGGGCGAGATGAAAAAAAACAAGCCTAATAAAGCGAGAGTGAATTATGATTTGGAAAACGATGTTCTCTCAGCTAGGCCTCTAAAGAGAAATTATGATTCTTCGTTTCAGATAGGAGATTTTATTTTCGATTTAGATAATAATAATATGATTAACGGAATAGAAATTTTAAACGCATCAAAAGTATTTAACATGCCGAAATTCTCTCTCAAGAACAACATTTCCGGGAGATTATATGTAGAAGTCAATGATGAGTTTATAAAAATAAAAATATCTGTGGTTACAATAATCAGGAATTCTCAGAGAAGTGGTGTAGTTGACATAGAGAGAATAAAACCAGATTTTTTAGCGCCTATAGAACTTAATTTGGCAGTTGCCTAGCACCGTATTATTCTTCAATTTTTTCTGTTGTAGAACATTTGTTTCTTTGTTTTATGCACTAACTATACTAAATTTAGTGTATTAAGTAATATATGTTACTAAGTAACGAAATATTTGTGCACTAAGTACATAGTAATTTTATGATTATGAAGGGGAAAAATAGCTCGTGGGGCTTTCTTAATCCCTTCCAGGCACGCCCAGAAAATAAGGTCTTTCCTTAAAAAGCACATGATAAAGCACAAGGTTTCATTGTTGTGGAAAGAAGAATAGGAATTGATGAGAAAAACAGAAAAACTTAAATAACTCTTTAGTAACAACACTCTTTGTTTATGCAGGATGGCTTAGAAACAGAGATACGGAGGGCTTTGATAGAGAATCGGGCTCAGGAGATTTCCTTTTTCAGGGCTAGTTCAAAAAGCTATAAGGATGCAATAGAAGATTACCTTGAAAGCTCCCTGCCCGGACATAACTATCAGACAATACGCTTTCTCGCAGCTAAGCTATCAACGCCAGGACTTATTATGAAAAGATCTCGTTCTGAATCCAGATTGATTCATGAAAATCCTTTGTTTCTTAACACAGAATTGTTCAGCGATCCTAACGGCTTTCATTCAGGCGTTTACAGGGTTCTTGATGATTTTGACAAGAAAAACATTATGTTACTCGCATACAAGAATAACTTTGTTGTTAATGCTTTGCATGCTGCCGTCGAGGCTGAAGGCGGGGATATTGCTTTGAGCAACGATTACGTTTCCAATGTCACAAGGCAGTTCTACGATGACCAAATAGATTTTATAAGTTACAACGCGCCTGGATTCCTTGAGACCAATTTTATGATGCTTGATGTTTACGAGTACTTGTGCGGCGTTAAAGGCGTAAATAAAGGTGTTGCTGCGGAAAACCTGCTTGCCAGCATAAAAGACTCCCTTGATTCGGGGTCAGGCTTAAAAAAAGTTTATAACGATTATTTATTTGTAAAAGCCGATAATATCTGGCAAGCCTCAAACAAATACATCCCTGCTGAAACTCATCGCGCTGAGCACACCTAGGTTTTTCTGTTAAGCTTTTCTTCTGTAAGAATAAGGGATTCGTAGTTGAATGGAATTATGTTGTTGGTTATCATTCCAAAAACTTTTTCTTTCTGTTCTTCGTCCATTAAGTTCATTCTTTCTTTTGAGAATTCCAGGTCTTGGTCGTTATTCCTGTAAAGGTAATGTGTTTCGCTTCCTATTTTGAATTTTGCGTATATGAAGTTGTGGTTGTCGTCATATTTTATTTCTTCTGGCTATGTTTCTGGCTTTACAATTTCTTCTGAGCTTTCCATTTCTTCTATTATCTTCCTTCCAGGGTTTTCCTGGAAGTAGCTGTCTAAAAGGTTTCCTAATTTGTATTGTTCCATACAATGATTGTTTTAGCTAAATAATATATAAAACTTTTCTTTTTTTCACTACTCTTAAGTGTATTTTTTTAATGGTTTTTTCGGGCGGCGTATTTTCAATTAAGGTAAATTTTTTTTAAATATAATTCAATATTTATCGAAATATTTATAAATATAAATTGGTTTGCTTTGAAATATGAAGAAGGTTGAGCTAATATACAAGGAAATACTGGACGAAGCCATAGAAAGAAAAAACAGGGCTATGACACAAATAGGAATAGCAAAAAAGCTAAAAGTCTCAATAAGCACAGTACACCACGCACTAAAGCCACTGAAAAAAATGAACGCGGTAAACGTAAAGCAACGAATGTTCCAAGTAACAGAGCCTAAAAAAATACTGTACTACTGGGCAAGCATAAGGAACCCGGAAAAAGACGTGGTATACAAGACAAGGGCTAAGGGAACAGTGAAAGAAATAGAGAAAAACATGCCTCCAAGCATAGTGTACGCAGCATACACCGCATACAAAATAAGATTCAAAGACGCGCCCAGCGACTACTCAGAAGTATACGTGTACGGAGATGAAAACACAAGGGAAAGATACCCTGAAGAAAAAGGGCCTGCAAACCTAATCGTGCTAAAAAAAGACGAGTCCATGGGCAAAATAACAAGCATAGCCCACACATTCGCAGACTTGTGGAACATAAAAAGCTGGTACGCCAAAGAATACGTAAAAGCACTGGAGGAAAAAATAGATGGACTACTGGAATGACATAATAACTGAGAAAAG
Source organism: Candidatus Woesearchaeota archaeon (assembly GCA_003560545.1). Taxonomy (GTDB): domain Archaea; phylum Nanobdellota; class Nanobdellia; order Woesearchaeales; family 21-14-0-10-32-9; genus PWWA01. The sequence continues at coordinate 4,677 of PWLK01000032.1, forward strand.
CTGGAAGATACTGCAAAGCATAACAAAGCTCCCCATAAAATTCGTATTAATAGGAGGGTGGGCGAACTACTTATGGACAGAAAAGCACAAATCCAAAGACATAGACATTGTAACAGGATTCGAAGGCCTAAAATACCTAAAAGAAAACTACGACCTAAAAAAAAATGACCACCTAAAAAAATACGAGATAACCATAGACGAAATAGACATAGACATATACGTTCCATACTACTCCCAACTACCCATACCCCCTGAAGAACTAGAAGAACTAAGCACAAAAATACAAAACATAAGCGTACTAGAGCCAGAAGCACTCCTCGTACTGAAACAAGGCGCAGAAAAAGACAGGGAGCACTCAGCCAAAGGAGAAAAAGACAGGATAGACATAATAAGCCTCTTAACAAGCGCCAACATAGACTTCGAAAAATACAGGAACTTAATAAAAAAATATTCTTTGGAAGAATACAGGGAAAGGCTAAAAAAAATAGTGAAAGAATTCAAAGAAATAAAATACTTGGACATGACGCCCCGCGAATACAAAAAGAAAAAAGAAGAACTCCTGAAAAAAATATGAGAGCCACTATTTCTTTTTCATTGTTCTCTTAACGTACAGGAACAACGCCACGTTCAAGGCTATAAGGACTACAACAACTAATAATATAAAAAAGTATTCATTCCCCGTGTCTTCTGCTCCTGTAACCAAGCCGCTGAAAGGCCCATCCCTGAACCTCATCTCTTCAAAATCAAGGAAAACTGGTTGTACCAAGGTGGAAGAGTCTCCGTCAAAGAATAGGTTGATTTTCAAGTCATAGTTGCCTGGCTCTAACCCACTCGTATCCCAGAAAACCTCCATTTCCTCCGAAGCGTAAGGCTCCAAGCTCGTAGTAATAGACCTGAAATCCCTAACCACGTTATTATTGCTATCCAAAACCTCGAATTCTGCGTGCGTACTGCTAATCCTCTGATTCCAAGTATTCCTCAGCCTGAAAATAAGCTTAGAAACACCGCCAAAATTATAGCTTTCAACCTCTAAGCTGCTTACCTCAACGTTCTTCTCCCCTAACTCAAAGACTTCCTCAAAGAACCTTTGCTCCCCATCATAATAAAGCACGCCCCTCGCATAATACTTCCCAGGATTATCACTACCCCTCCAAGTACCTTCAAGCCTAACACTTTCTTTTGAAGAAACACTCACCTTATCCGTGTTTCCCCGGTTGTTTCTCCTGTTACGCGTAAGCTGGTTATTCTTGTTAGGTTTTGTTCTATGGTGTGGTTGCCTGTTGTGGTTTGGTTTATGGTTATGGTTTCCGTGGTGGTTGTGCCTGTTATTCTGCCTGTTATGGTGGGTTCTCCTATTGTTATGAGTAGTGTTAGTCCTATTAGTACGAGTATGGTTATTCCTAGTTCTAGTTTGTGTTTTCTATTCATTTTCTTCTCGTTTTAGGGTTGTCCAGATCGTCCTCGGGTTTTTTCCTAGTTTTTTGGCGATTTCAACGTTTTTCAGCCCGGTCCCTTTCAAGTATAAACAGATGCTTCCCAGGATGCTTTGCCCGGGCTTAAACGCAGAAAACGGTATGGTTTCCGTTCCCGTTATGTTTAGTGGCTC
>PWLK01000073.1 GCA_003560545.1 Candidatus Woesearchaeota archaeon
TACGCTGGCAGAGAAAGAAGCTGCTGCGCTGCCAACAAACAATAACACTGCTAGTGATGATATGACGAACAAAGAAAGCAGTTTAGCCTTGTTTTTTCCTGTCATTAATGTTACCCTCCAACTCTCAATACACCCTCCTTATTTATATATTTTTCTGTTAGGTGTGAATCCGCGTGGTTAAGCTTTGGCCGGTGAACCGCTAATCAGTCAAAACATTGTTCTGAGAAAAAAAATTATTTTTTTTGCCATGAATAACTTCTCTTCCGGGAGCTCTTGCCAAAGCCGCATTTAGAGCAAACTTTGTGAGAGATGTGATAACTGGGAGAGCCGCACCGCCTGCAAGGAATGTGCGTTTTTTTCCCTGATTTCCTACCCATTGAAGCCGTTCCTTTACTCATAAGCTAACACCTTTTTTTTATTGCGGAGAAATTATGGTTATCGTGTCCCCTCTTATGAAAACGGTTCCGAGCTGCCTCTTTACTTCGCCGCCTTCTCTTTCTTCGGCGTTTTCAAGAACCGTGTTAATGTGTATGTCGAAGGAAATCAGGTTTCCTATGTACTGCTTTCCGCCTTTCAATTCTACTAAAACTCTTTTGTTTCTTGCTTTGTTCAGTGCGTCTAATGGTCTTGCAACAACATCCATGTTAATAACCCCCATAAAAATTTTATTCTTGGACTAGCACAGCGCTAATGCTTCCTTCCTGGCCTGGCCTGTTCGTAATTTTCGCTAAGCCTTTATCAGTATCGATAACTGTGCCTTTTGTCATTATGTTCCTCCTAACATAGTTACGGTTAGAAGCGCTTTCCTTAACCATCTTGATCTTGGCCTTGGAAAATTTTTTTGTCTTAGGATTGTAAACATTTGCAGTGTCTCCTGCGAGTAAAGACCTTTTCTCAGAGCCGCCTTTGGTTTTTTTAACACGAACTCTTTTTTGGTCTATAACTGTGAGGCTTGGAACGTCGCCGAGCATGTGAAGCTTCTTAGTCCTAGAACTCTTATTCATGCCCCCTGTAGGCTTCCTTTGCGACCTGTCTTGTACGATTGCCATTGGAATCGTGGAAAACCAGGATGGTTTATAAATCTTTTTATTGTCTTACAGAAGGAAAAAAAGAGAAGATTTAAAACGAAAGAGGCGTTTTTTAAAGAGATATGCTAAGCGTAATAATACCAACATATAATGAAAAGGAAAGCATAATCCGGACGATTAAAGAAGCGCAGAAAAGCATTCCAAGGAATTCTAAGTACGAAGTAATAGTGGTGGATGATGACTCGCCGGACAAGACATGGAAAGCTGTTAGTGAGTACAAGGACAAACGGGTTAAGTGTGTGAGGCGGAGGAAGGAAAAAGGTCTTGGAAGCGCAGTCCTAAGAGGGTTCAGGGAAGCCAAAGGAAAATACTTCCTTGTAATGGACGCGGACGGACAACACGACCCTAGTATTATACCAAGGATGTTGAAGCACATTGAAAAAAACGATTTTGTTATAGGGTCAAGGTTTGTGAAAGGAGGCAGTGCAAAGAACTGGAGTAAGACAAGGCTTTTGTACAGCAAACTAGCTGCCATGCCTGCGAAGAGCATCCTTGATGAAAAGGTTCACGATCCCATGTCAGGTTTTTTCATGATACAAAGAAGGGTTTACGAAGAAAACAAGGAAGACATAACAGGGAAAGGTTTCAAAATCATGTTAGAGCTCATGGTTTTCTCGGAGAAAAAAAGAAGGATAAAAGCAAAGGAAGTTCCTTATGCGTTCAGGCCCAGGAGGGAAGGAGCGAGCAAGCTCGGAATAAAAACATTGGTGGATTACGGGTTGATGCTTGCAAGCTTAGCGGTGAAGGGAAGGGTTTTAAAATTCGTGTTAACGGGTTTGCTGGGCGTGCTTGTAAACCTTGGAGTGTTGTATGCGTTAACTGAATACGCAGGATTATATTATATAGTGTCTGCGGTGATAGCGATAGAGATTGCTATACTACATAATTTTCTTTGGAATAATTACTGGACGTGGAGGTATAGAAAGAAAGAACAGGGGTTTGTGAAAAGGCTTCTTAGCTTTAACACGGTGGCGCTTGCAGGAATGGTTATAAACATAGCTGCGCTATGGTTTTTCACGGAGATAATCGGGTTGTGGTACTTGTTATCCCAGGCGATAGGAATCGCGATAGGTGCGTTGCTTAATTATTTTTGGAATGACATGTGGACTTTCAAAAGCAAATAAGAAAAATGGATTCGAAAAAAATCTTGTGGGCGTTCCTGGGAGTATTATTAGTGGCTTTTGTGTATTTCATAAGCCTTGATGGAATGCTTTTATGGGATGAGCACGCGTACATGGCTAATGCAAGGAATCATTTAACGCATAGTTATTACACGGAGGATTTCCGGTTCCCGTTACTTGAATTCGTGGTTGCTTTGACGTGGACGTTTACAGGGGAATCTATACTGGCAGCGCAGTTGTTAGCTGTGTTTTTTACGCTTGCATTTGTTTTCTTTGTGTTCATGCTTGCAAGGGAGTTCATGGAAGAAAAATATGCTTTGCTTGCAAGTATCGTGACAGGGTTGTCTTCCCAGGTTTTGTTCTGGGGTTTCAGGGTTTACAATGATGTTCTTGGAATGTTGTTAGTGGTTATGGCAATCTATTTTTTTGTTAAGGCGTTAAAGGATAAGAAGAATTCTTACAAATTGTTTTTCTTTGTTGGCTTGCTGACAGGTTTTGTTTTCCTTGCAAGGTATCCTTTGGTGTTAATACCAGGGATTTTCTTGTTGTATTTGTTGTACAAAGGAAAGTTCAGGGAATTCTTTTTTTCTTGTGCAGGCGCGTTTATTCCGTTCTTGTTATGGGTTGTTGATAACGTTGTTCGTTTCAAGGATCCTTTTTATCAGTTCTTCGCGCAGGCAGGGATTGTAAGTGATTACTCTGTTTTTGAAAGCCCTGCTTTTTTGTTCAGCCATTTCTGGGAAACATTTTCTTTTTCACTCTTATTCCTGGTTGGCTTCGTGTTTTATTTTATGAGTGCGAAGAAGAACGAGAAATGGTTTTTATCCGTATTGAGCATTGTTGTTTTGGTTAACCTTGTGTTTTACTTGTTTTTTGTAAGCCTGAAACTGGAGAGGTATTTGTTGGTGTTTATTCCTTTCATTGCGATAATGCTTGGTATGGGAACTAAGTTCTTTTACGGGTTTTTCAAGAGAGCAGGTGCAGGTGTTTTGGTGTTGCTTTCTCTTTTTGTTTTAATGCCTGTGATTGTTTCTTCTGCTTATACGATTAATGAGATGTCTTATTCTGCTTGGTGTACCAGGGATGGCGCGGTTAAGCAGGCTGTAGGTTATGTTAAGGAGAATGTTGAGGCGGGCAGTATGATTGTTAGTGATACCTGGGTTTATTACGGGTTTCATGCTAATACAAGAGTTGTTAGTACGTGGACGGATGACTTGGAGATGCTTATTTATGATCACGACACTGTCATTATAATTGTTACAAAGCATGATGGCTTAGACGTGGACTTAACGGCTTTTGATGAGAGCGATCTTGTTGAGTTAGAAAGAGTTTTTGCGGATCATTGCGGTCAGGAAGTGTTGATATACAGAAGGACTTAGATTTTATCTGGGTAATCTGTTATTATGCCGTCTACTTTTATGTCTTTGAAGAATTTTATTTCTTTTTCTTCGTTCACAGTCCAGACAAATATTTTCATTCCGTTGTTATGAGCTCTTTTTACGAGCCATTCTGTTGTGTAGTAGCGGTGGCTTATTATTGCGCTGCACCTGAATTTCTTGGCGAACCATACGTGGCCGAATGGGATTCCCCTGAATATTAGGCCAGTGTTAATCTTTTGGTCTGAGGATTTAATTTTTCTTAGATCTTTATGGGTGAAGCTTGTTATTATGAAATCTTTGTAAGACCATCCTTTTGAGATGTATTTTTGTATTATGCTCACGGTTTTTTCCGCTGTGTTGTTTCCTTTTATTTCTATGTTGAGGATTGCTTTTTTGTTTATGAGTTCTATTGCTTCTTCTAGTAAAGGTATTTTTTGTTTTTGTTCAAGGGTAATTTTTTTTATTTCGGAGAAAGGCATCAACGATATTTTTTTGCCGTTGATTTTTTCGTCGTGGAAGATTATGATTTCGCCTGTGAGGCATTTGTGTACGTCTATTTCTATCATGCCTGCTTTCATTTCCAGGGCTTTTTTTATTGCGAGTAATGTGTTTTCGGGTGCTTGTGCGCTTGCGCCGCGGTGGGCGATGGTTATTGTCATCCTGGGGGATTGGAAGGTTTTCGTGGTTTTAAATGTTTCCTGGGTTTTAGGGCAAAAAGTATATAAAAGCAGCCGGGTTTTTCGTTGGCAGTCGGAGGTAGTGGTGTACCGGCTAGCATGAGGGTCTGTGGAACCCTTGGACCGGGTTCAATTCCCGGCTACCTCCCCATTTTCACTACTTTTTAATGGTTAAAAAGCGAAAGTTTTATATATTCTAAGAGACATAAATAACCATATGAACCTGGAAAGCACAATACAAAAAGCGTACACCACAAAAGACGGGAAAGGAATCCTCGTAAAAAGCAAGGAAGACGTCTACAAAAAGAACTTCTTCAACGACGTACGCGAACTGATATGCACATACCTAATGGATGAAAGCATAGGCGCAAAAATCCCATACTACAAAAACGGACAAGACAAATACCACGCAAAACTAGACATACAAGGCACAAACGTAGGAATGGGCACGCTAGACATGCAAATACTGCCAACACAAGAAAAAAGCACGCCGCTGGAAAAAAACGCGGATTACGCTGTAAGCTACACGCCACACACATACGAAAAAATGCTTGTATACATAAACAACGCAAGACAGGAAGAACACGCAAGAAAACTGAAAGACCACATAAACGAAAACAAGTAAAAACGACAAAGTATATAAAAACTATTTCTACACTAAACGCATGGAAATGCAAAACGCAAAAGGCACAAGAGACATAGAGCCTGAAAACATGATTGTAAAAAACAAGATAATAGAAGTACTCAGGAAAGTATTCGAAAGATACGGGTACAACCCACTAGACACACCAATACTTGAAAGGTATGATGTGCTCGCCTCAAAATACGCGGGAGGCTCCGAGATACTAAAAGAAACATTCCGGTTAAAAGACCAGGGGGACAGGGACTTAGCGTTAAGGTATGACTTGACAGTTCCGCTTGCAAGGTACGTAGCGATGAATCCTGCTATGAAAATGCCTTTTAAAAGATACCAGATCGGAGAGGTATTCAGGGATGGCCCCATAAAAACCGGGAGGTACAGGCAATTCATGCAATGCGACGCGGACATAGTAGGAAGCAAAGACATAGCAATGGAAGCAGAACAAATGAAAATCGCAGACACAGTATTCCAGGAACTTGGATTTAGCGCTACGATCAAATTCAACAACAGGAAAATATTGGATGAAATAATGGAGAAATCAGGGATACCTGAAAACCTAAGAATAGAAAGCATGCTGGCCCTTGACAAACTTGAAAAGATAGGCACAAAAAAAGTAATACAGGAACTAACCGGGAAAGGCGTAAATGCAAAAAGCATAGAAACACTCATGCGATTAATGGAAAGAGAAACAGATAACAATACAACGCTTGAAAGGCTAAAAGAAAACCTGGGAGAAACACAAGGAATCGTAGAGGTAGAAGAACTGCTAAGACTGCTTGAACTATACGAAGTACCCGCGGAATTCCAGCCAAGCCTCGCAAGAGGACTAGCGTACTACACAGGAACAGTGTTTGAATTCTACATAGATGATTCGGAGATAACAAACTCAGCCGGAGCAGGCGGCCGTTACGATAACATGATAGGGGACTTTGTGGGGAACAAACAAGGATACCCCGCGGTAGGAGTTTCCTTCGGAGTGGATGTACTGCTTGAAGCTTACAAGGAGAAACATGCTGTTAAAAAGAAAAGCGTGGTACAAGCACTGATAATACCTTTGAATACATACGAGGAAAGCGTCAGGGCAATGACAGAGTTAAGAGAACAAGGACTTAACACGGACTTATCACAAAAAAAGGGTGTGAGCAAAGGACTTGAATACGCTTCAGCGTACGGGATACCTTATGCTATAATAATCGGTGAAGACGAGGTTAAGCAAGGCAAATACACGCTCAGAGACATGGAAACCGGACAGGAAGAACTGCTTGCTATTGATAGGATTGCTGAAAAAATAATTTCTACCAAATAAATTTTTGCCCATCAATATAATAATATAGCGAAACTATTAAATAA
>PWLK01000107.1 GCA_003560545.1 Candidatus Woesearchaeota archaeon
ATGCCTAAGCCCGCGGAGAAGAAAAGAAAGAAAGTGGATGTATCCAAATTATCGGAAGACGAAGCAAAAATCTATAATATCTTGGTTGGAGGAGAATCTTTTTACCAAAGCGACTTAATCAAAGAAACAGGTTATTCAAAGGTTAAGGTTACAAGGATACTTGACAGGCTAGAGCAAAAAGATATCGTTGAAAGAAAAAGGCGTGGAATGACAAATATAATATTCTTGAAATAAAAAGAAGAAAAAAATTAAAGTATTAAAGCAATCTTTCTAAAAGTTTCATAAGAAAAAAAAAGCTATCTGATCCTTACAACTTCCAGGTTCCTAGGAGCCTCGGTTTCCACTCTGAATTGCTTGTGATAACTGCTTGCCAAATCCAGGCACCTGTTGCTTTCTCCGTGATTAACAAGAATTCTTTTTGGTCTTGGGCTGAGGCGCTGCATGAAATTCATTAGTTCACGCCTGTCTGCGTGGCCTGAAATCTCTATTTTATGAACTTCCATTTTGAGGTTTAAAACTTCGTCTTTCTGTCCGTTCCTAAAAACAATTTCCTTATCCCCTCTCTGGATTCTTCTACCAAGAGTTCCTTCGCCCTGGTAACAAGAGAAAACAATGCTATGCCTTTTGTCCTCGCCAAGAGCTTTAAGGTATTCAACACTTGGACCTCCCACAAGCATACCGCTTGTCGCGAGCAAGATACAAGGGCCGCCTTCTTCAATGATTTGCTTTCGCTCCTTGGCACTACCAACCTGTTTGATATTCTTGTTAAGGAATGGGTTGTTATCCCTGTGAAATATTTGCTGCCTAACACTATTATTCATATACTCAGGGTACGCTGTGTGGATAGCAGTAATATCCCAGACCATCCCGTCAATATACACAGGTATCTCAGGTATCCTACCATTCCGTATAAGATCTTCCACAAGCATAATTATTTCCTGGCCTCTACCAGTTCCCAAAGTAGGCATTAATACTTTTCCACCTCTCTTAATAGTCGTTTCAACTATGTCCTGAAGCACTTTATCTTGTGTCTTTACAGTCTCAGTTATATTATCCCTGCCACCATAAGTGCTTTCTATAAGCATGGTTTCGAGGCGAGGGAACTGCGTGGAAGCAGGAGCCAAAAGCCTTGTCTTTGCAAACTTTATATCCCCTGTGTAAAGCATGTTGTGCAACCCATTACCAATATGAATGTGTACCATTGCGCTGCCAAGAGTGTGCCCTGCGTTATACATCGTAATCCTGACATCAGGAGTTACATCGGTTACTTCCTCGTAATTCAAAGGAATTGTGTGCTTTACCATTTCCTTTACTTCTTCAACGCCGTAAAGAGGCTCTTTTCCTTCGCTGTGCTGAATCTTAACAATGTCAAGCTGCAACAACGACATTATATCCCTTGTAGGTGGCGTGCAATAAACAGGGCCACGGTAGCCATACTTGAAAAGGTATGGGACGAGACCTGAATGGTCTACGTGAGCATGAGAAACGATTATAGCATCCAACTCATTTATATCTAGTTCAGGTGCTTCAAGAAAAGGATATGCTTCATCCGTTGACGAAACATCTATCCCGCAGTCAAGCAAAACCCTGGACTCAGGGGTTTGCAATAACAAGCAACTCCTCCCAACCTGGCGGCCGCCTCCCAGGTAGCTTACACGAATCCACTCATGCTTTTTCTGCCTCAGCCAGCCATTGTAAATCCTCTGACCTGTCTTATGCAAGAACTTCCTCCTGTAATCAGAATTCTGATAGAGGAAAGTCCTTATGTTGTCAATAATAGGGCTTCTTATCAAAGGAGTCCTTTGCACGTTGGGAACCCAAAAAGTTTCTTTTTTCAACTTGTGAAGGTTTTCACCTTGCTTCCCAATGGCCATGCCTGGCTTCTCCGCTTCTATTATAACCACGGAGCGCTGGGGGTCAAAGAACACCTTGTCAATGCCGGCTTCCTCAGGGATTAACTCCCTAATTTTTTTCTCGGCTTCCTCTTCATCAATACATAGCTCGGGGTCCGGCCTTAACTCTATTCTTTTCTTAATCTTGTTAACAATGCTTTTTATGAGGCCGTCGTTTTCAAGAAGGAACTTCTTATCCTTCGTGTAAAGAACGATGTTCGCACCTTCAAAGACGGCTTCGCTTATCTTCCCTTCCGGGATGTCTTTTAGTATTTCCTTTATTATTTCACTGGGCATTAGAATATACCTCTTTAATGGCTTTAGTTTTCCCTTTTCATCAGCAATCAAAACACATTTTTTTATTATAATAAAAAAAAGTTGGTTGAACAAATCAGTTTAGTTTTGTATTAAGAACCTTTTCAACGGATTTCTTCACACCCTTGGAGTCTATCACATATATGTCTACTCCCTGACCTGAAGCACTATCCCTTTGCAACGCAGAACTCACAGCTCTTAACGCGAGGTCTACTGCTTCTTTCTCTGACAAGTCTTTCTTCCAGGAATCCTCGAGCAAGCCGTATGCAAGTTCGCTTCCTGAACCTGATGCTACGAACCCTGAATCTTCAGATATATCTGTGATTGAACCGTCAGGGTATATCTCGTAGAGCTGCGGGCCTGTTGAGTCATGACCTCCTAAGAGAAAATGGCACACCCCTGGTATGGTCGTATATCTTCTTATAACGCTGTACGTCATGCCTGATAAGAGGTTAGCCGCTTCTTTTACATTAGAAATCCTTCCAGTACGAGTATCCTTTATGCTTAGTTCTGCTCTCAGAAGCCTTACAAGCACTTGGAGGTCTGAAACTGTCCCTGAAGTTGTAACCGCGATGTTATCAGTTATAGGTATTACCTTCTGTACGTTTTTACCAGCTATAAACCTTCCTGCTGTGGCGCGCTTGTCAGCTGCGAGAACGACAAAGTCTTTCCCCATTACGCCTACTGTCGTGGTTCCTGTCTTTAAGATGTTTTCTTCTGAATTCATGTATTACACCTGTTTTTCCTTGTGGCTTCCCAGAGCCATCCTGGTTTTCCCCCTTCTTAATCACGTTGTTTTCTTATCGGAGTATTAGAAAAACGATTTTTGGTTAATAGCATCTGGTAAGTCTCCTGTTCTTTAAATAGTTTTTGCTTCAGGCAACGGAAATATATCAGTAATATTTATAAATCAACTATTATTCCTGGGGGTTTCCCGAGAGTACTACTTTACGTAGGAGGGGCATTAAAATGGATAAAGAACAGGTCAAGAAAGCACTAAAAGAGTTAAGGGAGAATTCCAAGAAACGCAAATTCAGCCAATCCGTAGATCTCGTATTCACATTCAGGGATTTAAACCTTAAGAACCCAGAAGAACAACTGGATTTCTCAATAACACTGAACCACGGCTTAGGCAGGAAAGTCAGCGTAGCAGCGCTTGCAGGCCCTGAAATGGCTGAAAACGCGAAAGACGTATGCGACATCGTGGTAACCCAGGATGATTTTGACAAGTACAAAGATAAAAAAGAAGCTAAGAAACTTGCTTCGAAGTACGACTATTTCATAGGACAAGCTGATATTATGCCTAAGATAGCAGGCGCATTCGGAAGATTCCTTGGACCAAGGGGGAAAATGCCAAATCCTAAGCTTGGAACAATCCTGCCAGGAAAGGCACCGGTAAAGCCTTTGTATGAAAAGCTTCAGAGAACCGTGAGATTGGTTGCGAAGAAAGCCCCTATGGCTCAGGTAAAAGCGGGAAGCGAATCCATGAAAGAAGAAGAACTAATAGATAATATAATCACGATATACAATCAAGTAATACATCACCTTCCAAAAGAGAAAAGCAACTTAAAAGACGTTTATGTAAAGCTTACAATGAGCAAGCCAGTCAAAGTAGAGTGATAAAAGATGCCTGAAAAGAAACACGAAGCACACGTTGCAAAGGAAAAAAAAGAAGTTGTAAGCAGGCTCAAAAAGCTTATCGATGAACACAAAGTAGTTGCAGCGGTAGACGTAGAAAACCTGCCGGCGAAGCAGTTAATGAACATGCGATCACAGCTCAGAGGAAAAGCATACTTGCTTATGAGCAAGAAAAGGCTTATCAGCATAGCCTTGGATGAAGCAGGAAAAGAAGGTCTTTCAGAGCTGAAAAAGCATTTGAAAGGAATGCCTGCCTTGCTGTTCAGCAACGACAACCCATTCGCGCTTTACAAATTGTTAAAGAAAAACAAGTCTCCCGCCCCTATAAAAGCAGGTCAGACAACGCCTAAAGACATCGTGGTCAAGGCAGGCGGCACAGGATTCGCCCCAGGCCCGGTAATAGGAGAGCTAGGAGCGTTCGGCATAAAAGCCGGTGTTGAAGGCGGAAAAGTAGCGATAAAAGAAGATAAAGTCGTAGCAAAAGAAGGAGAACAGGTAAGCGCGAAACTCGCAGGCTTACTGCAAAGGCTTGACATTCAGCCAATGGAAATCGGGCTTAACCTTGTAGCGGCTTATGAAGACGGAGACGTCCTTGGAAAAGACGTATTGGACATAGACGAAGAAGCATTCATGACACAATTAAAAGGAGCTGCGAGTGACGCGTTCAAACTAACAATAGGAGTAAGCCTTCCGTTAAAGGAAAACATAGAGTTACTGCTTGGAAAAGCACAAATGGAAGCAATCGCGCTTGCAGACACACAATCAATACTGACAAAAGACACAATAAACCGATTACTTGGAAAAGCAGAAGCGCACGCAGAAGCGCTTAAAGACAAAATATAACACTTAAAGGAGGAGGAAAGAAAAATGGAATACGTATACGCGGCAATGCTATTGCACAAAGCAGGACAAAAAGTAGATGAGGCTTCAATGAAAAAAGTATTGGAAGCAGCAGGAGTCAAAGCGGACGAAGCAAGGATTAAGTCAACCGTAGCAGCACTAGAAGGAGTTGACATAGAAGAAGCAATCAAATCCGCAGCGGTAACAAGCGCACCTGCACAAGCCGCAGCGCCAAGCAGCGGTGAAAGCAAGGCAGAAGAAGCACCAAAGAAAGAAGAAGAGAAAAAGGAAGAAGTAAAGGAAGAAGAAGCGGCAGCAGGCCTGGGATCCCTATTCGGGTAATCCGAGATCTTAACGCCTCATAGAAAGCTTCCACTTAGGGCAAAGCCCACTTTTTTTATTTTAAAACCCAAATTTTTTTTAGTGAAAGAGAGAATGCAGGAAGAAAAAGAGAAGTCAGTGGAAGAGACAAAAAAGCTCAGGGAAGAAGTCTCAGGGCTAAAAAAGAAGCTTAGTTCTGCAAACAAGGAAAAAGAGAGCTGGTTCGAAAAAAAGTCTGAGATAGGCAACGCCATAAAAGAAAGAATCAACTCTGTCAAAGAATTAAAAATCAAGAGAAATGAACTCACCAACAAAGTCAAAGACCTAAAAAAAGAAAGGAACAAGCTCAACAAAAAAATAACCTCGAACATAACAATTCTCAAAGACAAAAAAGACAGCTTCAAAGGAGAAAAACCTGGCATGACCCCTACCAGGATAAAATCCGAGATAGAAAAACTCGAATTCAAAATAGAAACAGAGCCGATGACCAGGGACAAAGAACAAGGCATAATGAAAAAAGTCAAAGAACTCAAAAAACAACTAGGTGAAGCCCAAGAAGCCATGAAAAAAGGAGGAGACCTAAGGGTAGTATCAGGGGAAACCGATGAGCTAAAGAAAAAAGCAAACCAAATTCACAAAGAACTCCAGGAAACCGCTGACGAAAGCCAAAAAATACACGAAGAAATACTAACCAAATCCAAGGAAATAGACGAATTAAAAGAAAAAGAAGAAGAAACATACAAAAAATTCTCAGAACACAAAAAAGAATTCAACACATTAAACGACTCATTAAAAGAAAAAATGAAGAAACTCGGCGACCAAAGAAAAGCCAAAGAAAAAGCCACGAAAGAACAGCAAAAAAAAGAACAAGAACAAATCGAAAAAACATTCGAAGAAAAAGCCCGAGAAGTACAAGAAAAAATCGCCAAAAAAGAAAAACTCACCACCGAAGACCTACTGATACTTCAAAGAATGAAATAACTAATTCTTTTTAAGGAAAAAAAGATATGTTGGCAAGTAAATAATAAAATAAAGAATGGATGACACTAAACTAGCTGCCAATATAGCTGACCAGTTAACCTCACAACCGCCAAACTCAATTATTGCCTCCGGACACAAAGATTCTATATCCTCGAAAGAGTTATACTCCCCGTCAATACCACATTCATTTA